>JBFMDG010000510.1:0-5676 GCA_040754135.1 Verrucomicrobiota bacterium | reverse complement strand
ATTCCATGCGGGGAAAGTGTCGTCTTGAAGTGGCGGTGTCGCGCTCTGATCGGCTCGGCACCGCTAAAAAAATAGCCTTCAAGTCCGAAACAATAGTTTTAAACCCCATCGTGCGGAATCGCTGCAGTTCGGGGTGAGATTGACGGACCATTTCCAGCGCCTGCCGTCCTCCAAAACCAGGGATCTGAAAATCACAGAGCACCACGTCGAAAGTCTCCCTCTGCAAGGCCTGTTGAAAGTCGGGTCCGGTCGAGACCTGGCGAATTTGATGCGGGACATCGGAATGACTCAAAAGCCCGCGGACGACTTCGGCATCGACGCGACTGTCCTCGAGGTGGAGGATCCGGATAGGGTTATTCATTGCGCGGAACACAACTGGGAGGGGCGCGGCCGCTGCCTTTGCGGCGTGCGCCCCTCCCTCGCAGTAACCCAAACCACAACCACCTTGGCTCCCTCCGGAACCGCCAAAAGGATTTGGCGCCGGGCGGCTCAAGAGGAGGCATGTGGGTACTCGCTGTTCACGCGGGGTGGATACGGATCAACTTCAAAAATCTTTCAAAGAATTTCAAAAAAGTTTCCGATCGCAAAAAATTGCCAAAATTCCTTGAAAGAAAATCGCTGAATCCCCGTAGAAGCCGATAGAATCCGATCATGAACGATCAGCCCGAATTGATTCCCACGCGCGAAAGCCTGTTAAGCCGGCTGCGCGATTTGAATGATCACGACAGCTGGCAGGAATTCTTCAATGTGTATTGGAAATTGATTTACAGCACGGCCATGAAATCGGGTTTGTCCGATGCCGAAGCGCAGGACGTGGTGCAGGAGACGATTCTTTGCTTGTGCAAACATATGCCCGGCTTCCGGTATGATCCGTCCGTCGGCTCCTTCAAGACTTGGCTCCTGAACCTGACCCGCTGGCGGATCGTGGATCAGTTCCGCAAACGTCCGCCGGTCATGGTGGCGTCAGATAACCGGAATGCAGACACTCGCACCGAAGGGATCGAGAGCATCCCGGATCCGGCGGCGAGCGGTTTGGCGGCGTTTTGGGACGAGCAATGGGAACGCACCATTCTCGAAGGGGCCATCGAGCGAACCAAACGGCGCGTCGATCCGAAGCATTTTCAAATATTCGATCTGCTGGTGTTGCAGGAATGGCCGGCCCGCAAAGTGGCGTCGCGCCTGAAAGTGAACATCGCGCTCGTTTACCTCACCAAACACCGCGTCTCCAAACTCATCAAACAAGAAATGGAAAAGCTCGAAAAAACTTCCTGAAAGACTGGGCATGCCGCGCCTCTTTTTGAAACGATTCTCCTCTCTCTTCCGCCGGCGGCTCGATTTGTACAAGCGCTTGCCGCA
The DNA here is from genome assembly GCA_040754135.1 of Verrucomicrobiota bacterium. Classification (GTDB taxonomy): domain Bacteria; phylum Verrucomicrobiota; class Verrucomicrobiia; order Limisphaerales; family SIBE01; genus JBFMDG01. Next base: position 4,320 of record JBFMDG010000510.1, on the reverse strand, counting down.
CGATTCCGACATGCGGATCAAGCGCCAGATTTTTTCGAAGCTGCTGGCTCGAACGAAACGGCCAAAGTTTACACCACTCTCCCTCGACACACCCAACAGTTAGCTGGTTGGGTCGAGGGGAATTGCACAACAACCCCCCAATAAAACACATGATGCATACTGCTGAACCACCCGTCCGATCCAAAAAAATCCAACCTGGGTTTAGTCCCAAACCTGCCCTGCGCCGCCAGCGCGTCGTTGCCGAAAACAGCCCCAGCCCAAGCCTGAGTCCCGAACCACAGAGTCCGAGCCCGAGCGCCATGCTCAAGGCTCCCGCATTGGAAATCCCGCCGAGCTAACCGGCCTTCGCCGGCTTCGGCTCCTCCGCTCGTTTCACGAAAGAAGTTCAAACCAGGGGAACGTTCTGTTCCGCCCTGGGGCGCGCTTGAATTGCGCATCGGCCATCAGCCCGCATTCAACCCGGCTTCTTTCGTCCCATCGGTCCGTATTCGACTTCGAATTGTTGCATCGCCGGATGCAAAGGTCCTCCCTTTGCCTGAATGGGCATCGAGGCCGGGCACATTTCACGAAAGGACCGTCTTCAATTGCGGGCGTAACGATGCGAATGCCATGCAAAAACTCATCCTCAAAAACTTCCTGTCGCCCGGCGATTTGGTGATGCTGACCGCGGCCGTGCGGGATTTGCATCGCTGTTATCCCGGACGTTTCCAGACGGACGTGCGCACATCCTGTCCGGAAATCTGGGAGCACAATCCGTATCTGACGCCGCTTTCGGAATCGGATCGCGAGGTGCAGGTGCTCGAGTGCGCTTATCCATTGATCGATCGTTGCAACGAAGCGCCCTATCATTGCCTCCATGGGTTTATCGAGTTCCTCAACCAGCGGCTCGAATTGAACATCAAACCCACTTTGTTCAAAGGGGACATTCACCTCTCTGCCCAGGAAAAAGCCTGGTACTCGCAAGTCCACGAAGTCACCGGACGGGACATCCCCTTTTGGATCATCGTGGCCGGAGGGAAATACGATGTCCCGATCAAATGGTGGGATGCGCGGCGATTCCAACAAGTCGTTGATCATTTCGCGGGCCGGATTCAATTCGTGCAGGTCGGCGAAATCGGCCATCACCATCCGCGGCTCGATGGGGTCATCGATTTGCGCGGCCAAACCAATTTGCGGGAATTCATTCGTCTCGTTTACCACGCGCAAGGGGTTCTCTGTCCGGTGACCGCGGCCATGCACCTCGCCGCCGCAGTGGAAGTGAAACGCGGACCGATCAACCGTCCATGCGTCGTAATTGCCGGCGGGCGCGAACCGGTGCATTGGGAGGCTTACCCGGACCATCAATTCATCTCGACCAATGGCGCATTGGCCTGCTGTTCGAATGGCGGGTGTTGGAAAGCGCGCGTCACGCCGCTCGGCGATGGCGATGAACGGGATCATCCCGAGCACTTGTGCGTGAATGTCGTTGGTGCGCTGCCGCGTTGCATGGACATGATTTCGGCCGCGGAGGTGATCCGGCGAATCGAGCTCTATTTTGATGGAGGAGTCCTCTGCTACCTCACGAGCATCGAGCGCCGCGCCGGCCGGCGCGGCATCAAAGCGACCCGATGGAACTGCTACGATGACCAGTCATTGACGATCCACAATGCGCGACAGGCATTGGAGAAATTCATTCCGGCCATTCCGCCATATCCGGATCGCTTTCGCGGTCGAGGCATCGTCATTTGCGGCGGCGGTTTAAAGTATTTCACCTGCGCATGGGTGTGCATTCGGATGCTGAGGAAGTTCGGGTGCGAACTGCCCATTGAACTCTGGCATCTCGGCGAATCCGAAATGGATCCGGAAATGAAGTCGTTGCTGGCGCCGTGGCGCGTCGAGTGCGTCGACGCTTATGAAGTGGCGAAAGTGTTTCCGGTTCGTCGGTTGGGCGGCTGGGAATTGAAGCCTTACGCCATTTTGCATTCGCGATTTCAAGAGGTGTTGTTTTTGGATGCGGATAACGTTCCGGTGAAGAGTCCGGAATTTTTGTTCGAGACAAATGCATTCAAAAAAACCGGCGCGCTTTTTTGGCCGGATTATGGGCAGTTCGAAAAAACCCGGGTGATCTGGAAGAATTGCGGCTTGGTCCAGCCCGATACGCCTGAGTTTGAAAGCGGCCAGATGGTTGTGGACAAAAGCCGGTGCTGGGCTGCCCTCGCGCTGGCCATGTGGTTTAACGAACACTCCGATTTTTACTACCAGCATTTGCACGGCGACAAAGAAACCTTTCATCTCGCGTTCGAAAAACTGAAGCAACCGTATCATCTGATTTCCACGCCCATTCACCGTTTGCCCGGCACCATGTGCCAGCATGATCTCGACGGAAGGCGGCTGTTTCAGCATCGCAATAACAACAAATGGAATCTCTTTCTGCTCAATGCGCGGGTGCCTGGTTTTGAATACGAAGCGGATTGCCGCCAGTGCATCGAGGAACTCCGCGAAATCTGGGACGGAAGAACACGAAGATTTCCCGATCTCAAATTCCGCAAAGCCGCAAAAAGACCGCCCGTGATCAAAGCCTGCATGATTTCCTGCCATGAACGCGACGCGCTCCGCGCGCAAACGCTGGAAAACTTGAAGCAAACCGATTGGGGCGACGAACCGGTCACCGTGCAGCTCGATTTCAGCGACGCTTCCGATCGCGAGGAGCGGCAGCGGCAGAACACTTTCGAGGCCTTGCGATGCTGCCTGCCATGGGCCTGCGATTACATTCTCTTTCTCGAAGACGATCTCGTGTTCAACCGCCATTTGCGCCACAACTTGACGGGGTGGCCGCTGCTGCGTGAGCGGACGATCGCGCTCGGCAGCCTTTACAACCCGTATCTCTCCGCGGTCGCCTGTGACTTTCGCAATCGCGCCTGGTTGATGCGGCCCGAGGTTGTTTTTGGCAGCCAGGCTTTCCTTATCGGGAAGAGCGCTTTGAAATTCTTTCTGCAACACTGGCCGGAGGTGAACGGTCTGCAGGACATCAAACTCTCGCGCCTGGCAGGACGTTTGCAGAAGGTAATTTATTACCACGCGCCTTCCCTGGTTCAGCACGTCGGAGAACAAAGCGTTTGGGGCGGCGGGTTTCATCAAGCGGTCGATTTCGATACCGACTGGAAATTGTCCTGAAATTTTTCTCGCTCTCGTCGTGCGGGCTGGCCAATTTAAGGCTCGACCATGCAGTCGCCCGCTCCTGTTGACTTCAATGGCGCGCAGCGCAACGTGGCTTCTCCGCGGCCACGAACCATCCCCGACCACGAACTCATTCGCTGCATCGGGCAGGGCAGCTATGGCGAAGTCTGGCTCGCCAAAAGCATCATGGGCAGCTACCGCGCCATTAAATTTGTCGATCGCAAAAATTTCAAAGAGGAGCGCCCCTTTCAGCGCGAATTGGAGGGCATTCAAAAATTCGAACCGATCTCCCGTTCCCACGAAGGACTCATCGATGTGCTCCACGTCGGCATCAATCCGCAAGAGGGATATTTCTACTATGTCATGGAGCTCGGGGACGATCAGCGAACGGCGCAGCACATCGTTCCGGAGAGCTATTGTCCGAAAACTTTGGCCACAGAATTGTCCTCGCGCAGCCGGCTCACCGCCGCTGAATGCCTCAAGATCGGACTCGCCCTCGCCCAGGCATTGGAACATCTCCATGCCCACCATCTCGTTCATCGCGACATCAAACCGTCCAACATCATCTTCGTCAACGGCGTGCCCAAACTGGCCGATATCGGGCTGGTCATGGACATCGGCGGAGCCCGTTCGTATGTCGGCACGGAAGGTTTCATTCCTCCGGAAGGCCCCGGGACGACCGGTGCGGACATCTACAGTCTCGGCAAAGTGCTTTACGAATTGTGCACGGGAAAAGATCGGCATCAATTTCCCGAACTGCCCAAAGATCTTGAGGCTTTTCCGGATGCTTCTGAGGTTTTCGAACTCAACGAAGTCATCATCAAAGCGTGCCATGGCGATCCGGCCAGGCGTTACCTGAGCGCGCGCGATCTCCACGCCGATCTGGTCCTCCTGCAAAATGGCAAATCCGTTCATCGCCTCCGCGTGCTCGAAGAACGCTTCGGCCAATTCAAAAAAATCGGCGCCTTCATTTTCATCGCCGGTTTGATCGCAGGCCTTCTGCATCTGGAAACCTCCCGCAAACGCCGTGAAGCCGCCGATTTCCGGCAGCGACAGGTGGGCGCGCAGCTCGCCTTCGGCACGCAAGCGCTCGAAACCGGCGATTACGCCGGAGCGGTCAATTATTTTGTCGAGGCGCTCCATCTCGACCAGGACAATCGCGCG
>JBFMDG010000509.1:0-5683 GCA_040754135.1 Verrucomicrobiota bacterium | reverse complement strand
ACTTCCATGCTGCCGGCGGTGCGGCGGATCAGAACGTCGCCAAAACGGGATCGGGCCGTGCTGAGCGGGATGTAAACATTGTTGTCGAGCGGTTCGCCTTCCATCTTCCCGGATTGAGTGCGTTGTTCGACAAGGCTTTGTTCGCGAACCAATCCCACGACCTTGTAGTAAAACGCGTCGATCTTGACCGATTGATCGAGGGGATCTTGATAGGGGAAAAGCCGCTGCGCCAATCCCACCGTCAGCACGCAGACATTGTCCTGGTTGCGTTCGTCCATTTCCGTGAGGAACCGGCCGCGCACCATATCGAGCCCGACGATCTCCGGATAGAACGGCAGCGTGCCGATGACCTGACAGGCGATGTTGTTTTGAGCGAACAAGACATTCTCGCGAATGATGCGCACCGGCAGCACGCGCATGACTCCGGGAATGGTGGATTGAATGCGGGCGCCATCTTGATAGGTGAGCCCGTAATCGAGCATCATGTTGCGGCCCATGCCCGATTGTTTGGCTTCATCGGGAGGTTTGAGGCTGCGCATGATGATATTGTTGCTCCCCAATTTTTTGATCGCCTCTTGCGCTTCGTAGGATGCGCCTTCGCCGATCGCCAACATGGCAATGACGGAGCAGACGCCGAAAATGATGCCCAACATTGTGAGCAATGAGCGCAGCTTGTGCAGCATCAGACTCTTCACCCCGAGCCGCACCGTGATCAGAAATTGAAAGGTGAGCGGGTTCATGAAGGTCCGTTCCCCGAGTTCCTTGAACCCGGCAATGGCCGATGGAGAACTTCGCGCTCGATCAATCCATCGCGCATATGAATCACCCGATGCGATCGGGCGGCGACGCGTTCGTCATGGGTGACGAGCACGATGGTTTTGCCCTGGGCATTGAGGGTGTCGATCAATTCGAGCACTTCCGTTCCGGTGCGTGAATCGAGGTTGCCCGTCGGTTCATCAGCCAGAATCATGAGGGGATCGTTCACGAGGGAGCGGGCGATGGCGACGCGCTGCTGCTGGCCGCCGGAGAGTTGATTCGGCCGGTGATGGAGGCGATCGGCGAGGCCGACGCGTTCGGCGAGCCGCATGCAATGATCTTGATACGCGCGGATGTCTTTGCCCTGGTAAATGAGCGGCACCTGAATGTTCTCAATGACGGTGAGCTGCGCGATCAAATTGTACGATTGAAAAATAAAACCAATTTTGCGCCCGCGCGCTTCCGACAGCTCGTCATCGGGCATGACCGAGACATCGGTTCCTCCGAGAAAATAACGGCCTGAAGTCGGCCGATCGAGGCAGCCAAGCAGGTTCAGCATGGTGGATTTTCCGGAGCCGGAAGGTCCCATGATGGCGACGTAGGAACCGGGATGAATATCGAGATCGACCCCGCGCAGCGCGCGCACTTCGACTTCGCCGCCGAGATCGTATCGCTTTTCGATTTTCTCGAGGCGAATGATGGGTTCAGGTGTGGTCACGCATCCTCCCTTTGGCGGGCGGCCACGGTATGAACTTCGAAGCGGGCGCTTGAACTGAAACAGAATGGAGCCACGGCAATAATGATTAAAACGGCTGGAGTGTTGGGAGCAAGCAAACCAAATCCTTCCGAAAAGCCGCGCTCAAGGGTTGGGCGTGGCAGGTGGCGCATTGGTCCGGCGACGGCTGCCAAAACGTTCGCGCATGGCGGCGCGCTCGCTCTCGTCCAATTCGCCGTCCCCGTTTTTATCAAATTGTTTGAGCATTTCCTCGCGATTGAATCCGCCGCCTTCGCGGGGTCGCCGGCCGGTGCGCGCTCCGTCTGCGGCGCCGGCGTTTTCTCCATTCGCTTCGCCCGATCCGCGGCGTCCTTCAGCGCGGCCGCGGCTTTGACCATCGATTAATCCCGGCGAAAGTGCCGGCCCACCCTGTTCTGTGCGGAACTCATTGCCATTGGCCGGCCCGGATCCGGGCCCAGCCGCGCTTCGGCCATTGCCTTCGCCATTTCCATTTCTGGAATTGATGCGAGCCAATTGATTGGTGTCCACGCCCGGGAGCGATTCGCCTTTGGTGAGAATGGATCCGCCCAGATCTTTTTCTTCGGTATCAAACGGCGGTGAAAGCAGCACACGATCGCCTTCCTTCAGGCCGGAGGTCACTTCAATGAATTTGGTGTTGTAGAGGCCAACGTTGACCGGGACCGGCGTTTGCGGCGCACTCGCCAGAAAGACCACCTGCTGGCCTTTGCGCGTGGTGACCGCTTGAATCGGGACGGTGAGCGCGTTGGGCAAATTCGTGATGACGATTTCAGCACGTGCGGAAACACCGGGCTTCACGTCGGGCAACCGATCGGTCACGACAATTTCCGTGGCGTAAACTTTGAGATTGGGATTGCCCCAACGGCTCATGCTGTCGGGCAGCGGCGCCACTTTATTCACCAGCCCACCGAAGCGCTGGTCGGGCATGGAATCGAGCACCACAAAAGCCTGCTGGCCGATGCGCACTTGATTGATGTGCGATTCATGAATTTTGACATTGAGCTTCATTTCGGCGATGTCCGGCAGTTTGATCAGCTCCTGTCGATTGCGCACGACCGCGCCCTCCTCGATGAGGGATTCGCTGCTGAAACGACCGCCGCCGCCACCCGCATAGACGACGAGGCCGTCTTGTGGCGCGTAAATTTTAGTGGCCTGCAATTGCTTCATGTCGCGTTCGAGTTTCTTGCGGCTTAATTCGAGGGTGCTCTTCTGCGTTTCGACATCGGCGCGATACTGGGCCAATTTCCGTTCGCCCTGAAGCCGGACGCGGTCGAGATCCTCCTTGGCTTCCTGCAGCAAGGCTTCGAGCTGACGCCGCTTTTTTGGTTCATCGAAGGTCTCGAGCATCCACAATTCTTTTTGCGCTTGTTCCAGCCGCAAGGTGTATTGGGAAACTGTCAGGCGATCCTTATCGAGGTTGGCTTTGGTTTCGAAACCCTCTTTGAAAAGCTTTTCCGTCCAATCGAGCCGGTCTTCCGAAATGCGCAGGTTTTCCAGGACGTTGGTGATCTCGATCTGGGCATTGCGCCGCAACTGCAACGCTTCGCCTTCGATGTATTTCTTTAGATCGGATTCGGCGAATTCCACTTTGAGTTTGGCCGCCTGAATCTCGCTGTCCACGGTGCTCTTTTGAATTTCCAATTGCTGCTCCGCCTGGATCAACGCGAACTGCGCCTTCTCGACGTTGATCTGTTGCTGGTTGACCGCGTCCTGCGAAGCGGAGGAATCGAGCTCGACCAGCAGATCCCCTTTCTTCACGTAACTGCCCTCCGGCACGATGTAAATAATTCGCGAAGTGCCTTCCACATCGCTGCGAATCACCACTTCATTGACCGCCTCGATGGTGCCGCCTTCGACTACCGAGATGAGGAAATCGGCGCGTTTGATTTCATAAAAGCTCGAAGCCTGAGTCGGTTGTCCGCTGCCTCCGATCAAAAACCAGAGCACCGCGAGGATGCCAATGGCGCTGACAGCCACAATCAGGCGCTTGGGCCCGGTCGCATCAATCAGTTTTCCAACAATCACATGCATAAGTTTTTCAGTTGTTGAAGTAATCATCCGGCGAAATGACGGCTTGATCGGCCGGCACCGGGACCGCTTGCGGCGGTCCCGACGGGAAAAAGTTTTCCAGATGATCCTTCAACCAGAACTTCGGAGTTTCGGTCTGAAGCGCCCCCAGGTCCAGCATCAATTGCAGCCGCGCTTCCTGATAATCGACGAGAGCGGCGGTGACGGCGTTTTGCGCCGCGATTTGGGCGTCCTGGGCCTCGACCAGATCGCGCACTTCGGCTTTGCCGGCTTCCTGGAGCATCGGCGTAATAGCGACGCGCCGATTGGCCAGATCGAGGGCGTTGCGCTGAATCTCGTAATTCTGCCGGCGCTGTTCGAGCGTGCGCAGGCCCCGGTCAATGTTCTCCTTCAATGTATCCAGCGTGAGCGTCAGGCTGCGCAGTTCCGATTCGAAAGTGACCAGGGTGGCGCGGTACGAATTCCGTTCGCGCAATCGATCGATGGGCAAATCGAGTTCGAGCCCAATGCCAGCGCGAATATCGTCGGGATCGAAGCGCGTGTAATCGGTGGGGCGTTCGGAATCGAGCGAGGCATTGGCGATGAGATTCAGATCCGGCTTCAACCGATCCATCGCCACCCGGACCTTGCGCTTCATGTCTTCGAATTGATCGATGGCATTAAGGATCTCAAATTGGCGTTGCGTGGCCAGGCGGTAGGCTTCGTCCACATGGAGGCGAACGGGAACCAGGCCGGTCTGTTCCACATCCACCAGGGCGCTGTCATCGAGAAAGATTCTCTCGCCGAGCGGAAGGCCGAGTTTGATTTTGAACTGATCGAGCGCGTTGCGGTAGCTCGCCACCGAGTTCACGTAATTGTTTTTGGCGGTCAATTCCGCCTGGCGCGCCTGGTCGGCATCGAGCCGCCGTTCGCGATCGGCGCGCGCTTCGAGACGGCGTGTGGCCTGAACGCGGCTGAGGAAATTGGTGTAACGATTGCGGACGATATCTTTTTGCGCGAGCAAGCCGAAGTAATCATTGACGATTTCGAGAGCGAACTGGTCCTGGAAAAATCCGAAGTTGCGCACGGCATAGACGACGTTGCGCTCGGCCTGGGTGAGGCTTTCGACGGCCGCATTGTTGCGTCCGAGGCCGCGCAGGAGCGGTTGCACCAGGTTGACGGACATCGAGGAGACGACTGAGCGCCTCGGATCGCCGGTGTAATAGCGCAGAATATCATTGGCCAGGTTGACGCCCAAACGGCCCCCCGACATCAGCAATTGATTGACGCCGATGGCGCTGTTGACGGAGGTGGATTGATCTCCGCTGCTGCTTCGATTCCAGGAAGCGCTGGAACCGGCAAAGAATTGCGGACTGAACTGATGCCGCTCACCAGTCAAAGTCAATGCCGTGAGATAGAGCCGCTCCTTTTCCGCCTGAAAACGCCGGCTGGAAAGGGCCAGATCGAGCGCCGCCTCAATCGTCAGCAGGCGTTGGTTGGTTTTCACACGGTCGCCAATCAGTTCCGCCGGTGAGATCTCCTCCGGTTTGCGGTGGGAATAACTCGTCTCGATCGTGAACGCGTTCGTTTGCCCGAACACCTGCTTTTCAACATTTTGAATGATTTGCAGCACCTGCTTGTCGGCGGAACGGCGGTAATGCGAAGTGCTGCACGCGGTAAACAAAAAGACAACGACGCCACTCCAGAAAAAAGTCCAGTGGAGCGCTGTCGTTCTACATCGGCTTTGAGGACAATCGGTCTTAAACTGCACGCGTTGTGAGGATGACACATCTGTCAAGGGATGGGTTACGGCGATTCTCCCCGGCGGGAAGCGACTTGCCGGCTCGCAGCCGAGGAGAACAATTTCATTATTGCCGAGATTTCGGGATGCGGTGTTCAAGTGCTTTAGACTCGGAGGGCGCTCCGGACAGCGGGACTGCGACCCGCAGCAGCCTCGGTCAATCGGCTCGCCTGAGATTTCATGCTAGCCTTAAGCCTCGCGCAGCCGGGCGAGTTGCTGCGGCTTACAAAGCCGCGCTCCAGACGCTGCGGACGCTGCGGACGCTGCGGACCGCGGGTCTGCGACCCGCAGCAGCTTCGGTCAATCGGCCCGCCTGAGATTTCATGCTAGCCTTAAGCCTCGCGCAGCCGGGCGAGTTGCTGCGG
>JBFMDG010000508.1:0-5684 GCA_040754135.1 Verrucomicrobiota bacterium | reverse complement strand
GAAGGGGCTACGCTCGATGAGAAGGCGTTGTTGCAGTTTGTCCGTGAACGGCTGGCGGATTATAAAGTGCCGCGGCGGGTTGTGATGCTTCCCAGCCTTCCCCGCAATGCCACAGGCAAAATTCTGAAAACCGCCCTGCGGCAAATGGAGCAAGACAAAGGGGCGGGCTGATCGAGGGCCCATGCCGGACTCAAACAATCGACGTCCGGCTACAATTCGTCATCGCGTGCGAGCGGTTGGGGTGGTCGTGAGGTTTCGCGCGACAATCATTTGCCCCCAATAAGACGCCACCGCAATCTGCGATTGGCTTCCCTTGCGCGCCGTGAGTTTTCCCACGATCGCGGCTTGTCGCGCTACTTGATTTTAACTTCCAGATTGTGCCGGTCGAGCGTGGCGCCCTCGCGGAAAGCCAGAATGGCCAGCGCGTTATTATATTCAGCGAGCGCGCGAATTTCTTCGAATCGAGCTGTGGTCAAATCGCGTTGGAATTGCAGCACAAAAAAGCTCGTGCTTTTCCCGTTCTCAAGTTTTTTCTGTTCGGCATCGAGCGCTGCTTCGGCAAAGGCTCGCGCCTGTTTGGTCGCTTCCACGCGTTCGAAACTGCTTCGAGCCAGTTGAATGGCGTCGTCAATTTCCACCAGAATGTCTTGTTCAAGCTGCTTCAAACGGAGCAGCGCCTGTTTCTTCTCCGCTTTGCTGACTTTATAATTGTTGCGCGCGGATCGATTTGGGATCGGGTAATTGATCAACACACCGAAACTGTATTGCGGATTGTTCAAATCCCGCAGATCGCCGATGGATGGGCCCCAGTTTTCGTCGACGCCGTTGATGCCGAAGCTGCCGGTGAGGTCGAGCGATGGCAGGATTTGGCTTTTGGTATACTTCAAACGAATCTCGCGGTTTTCGATGTCGTAACGGAGCTGCTTCAAATCGGGCCTTTGGCTGAGGCCGCGGCGCCAGCTTTCCTGGAGATCGAAGACTTGCACGACCGGCACGAGGTTTTCGGCGGGAACAAACTCTTCCGCTTTCGCGTTGGGGAATTCGGAGGTGATCAGATTCTTAAGCAGGTTTTCTTGGGCGGCGCGTTGACGTTGGGCGTCGATCAGAGCGGCTCTGCTGCTGGCGACGAGTGATTCGGCTTGTTTTTCATCGAGCGGCGCCATGGAACCGACCTCGACGCGTTTTTTGTTTTCGAGCAGGGAACGTTCGGCCAGTTCGAGCGCGCGCTCCTGCACTTTCACATTTTCGCGGGCGAAAATGAGGTTGTGATAGGCTTGCTCGACCCGGTTGATTACATCCATCAAACGGAACAGGAACGCAGCTTCGGACATGCGTAGTTGCGTTTTTGCCAGCGAGATGCTCAAGCGCGCGTTGTCATAAAGAAAATTCCGCAGCAATGGCTGGGTCAGCGTGATGCCGGCGAAGCTTCTGTTTTGAAATGGAAGATCCTGCAAGACCGAAAAGGGCGGCAGGTTGGTATCGGTCGGAATGATAATGCGAGGGAATTTGCCGCTGGTGCGCGTAAACGTGGCGCTCAGGTCGTAACGCGTGCCGGTGGGGAGCAACCCGGTGATGCCCGCGCGCAAAAACTCGGACCAGTTTTCGCCGCCCGGAATTTGCAGCCGCAGATCCTGGTCAAAGTAACCTTCGCTTTCGCGCTTTGATTGTCCGGCGGAGACGTTGAGAGTGGGATCGTACAGGCCGTACTGCCCGCGCCAGCGGTACTCATCAATTTCGGGATTGTAGCGCTCGATCTGCACCTCGAAATTGTTTTCCACGGCCAGTTGAATCGCCTCCTGAAGCGTGATCAGGCGCTGGTTCGATGGAGGCTGGGCCTGAATTCCGCACGCAAAAGTGCAGAGCAGGATCAAACAAAAAACGATTCGGATACGTTGCATTGGTGGCGGAGATTGCGGTATTTCGTCGGATTCGTCAAACACTCGTCTGCAAAACGCAGGCCCGCTTTTGACGACAATTCTCGGGGGAAATTCTAAGCTTTTTTGCCGGTTGCCCAACTCTATTCAGGTCCAGTTCCGCTACTTTTCCAGAGCCACAGCCCGGTCGCGTTGCAGGCGAATGCTCCCGTTGACCGTGGAAAGTTTCACGCGCCCGCCGCCTTCGCCGAGCCGCGCTTTGAGATCCTGGCCGACAGGAAATTGCTTTTTCACGGGAAGATCAAATTCCGTGCTGATGCCTCCATTCAACGTGTCGGCGGTAATCTCTGCATTGGCATCGCGCGGCAGTTGCAAAGTGACCGTGCCATTGACGGTGTGCAACGAAATGCGTTTTTCATTTTCCACCGAACGGATGCTGGCGGTAACGGCGCCATTGACACTCGATAATTCGACGTCGCCGGACAATTCCTGACCGAGCACTTTCCCATTCACACTCGAGGCTTCGACTCCGCCGGAGACTTTTTGGATTTCAACCTTTCCATTCACGGTCGAGATTTTGTCGAGACGGGCCTCGGCCGGAACCATCAGTTCATAATCCACGGAAGCGGAATCATTCGCGCCAAAGAACTTTCGGTTCGATTTCGCAATTCGGGTAATGACTTTGATTTCCTCGGGTTTGTCGGAGATTTCGATGGTCACGCGATCGAGCGCTTCCTGGGAGCGGGCTGTTTTGGTGGCGACGATTTTTACTTCGGCGCGATCCCATGCTTTGATCGCGACATCGCCGTTCACGTTTTCCAAAAAGACTTTTCCGGTTTTCGAAATGGGGAAGGTTTTTTCCAATTTCTCTTCCAGATCCGCGGCCGCATTATCGAGAGGTGGATGGATCAGAAGGAGTGATATCAGCAATAGTGAAGGCCTGGCGCCTGATCGTTTGTTCGCGTTCATAAAATGCGTTTGATTCGAGTTGTGTTTGTGTTCATGCCATCAAATTGGCAAAGGGCCAATGGCAAATGACAGCGAGCGCATGGCGGACGTCTCATGGCAAATTGCAAATCGCAAGTGGACAGTGCTCATTGCTTGACCAGCCATCCATCTTGCAGCCGGAGAATGCGGTTTCCATAAGCGGCGTTTGTTTCGGAATGTGTGACCTGCACCATCGTCGTGCCCTCGTCGTTCAGACGCTTGAACAATTGCATGATCTCACGCCCCTGATCTGAGTGCAGATTCCCGGTCGGTTCATCGGCCAGAATCAGTTTGGGGCGGGCAATGACCGCGCGAGCGATCGCGACGAGCTGTTGCTGGCCGCCCGAGAGCTGACTCGGATACAAATCCTTTTTGCCGACGATGCGAAATCGGTCGAGCGCGTCGGCGACCAAAGCCTCGCGCTCGCTCCGTTTCACGTCCCGGTACGAAAGCGGCACATCGAGATTCTCCGCCACAGTCAAATCATCGAGCAAATGGAACTGTTGGAAGACGATTCCGATGTATTGCTTGTTTAGACCGATGCGCGCTTTCGGTCCGAGCTTGTGGACGGGTCGTCCCAGGAATTCGAATTCACCTTCCCAATCGGCATCGAGCATCCCAAGAATGCTGAGAAGCGTCGATTTGCCCGCACCGGACGGGCCCATGACCGTAACAAATTCGCCCTCGGCGATCTCGAGGGAAATCTGCCGCAGGAGGTAGAGCGGTCCGGCTTTGGTTTGGACGCATTTTTCGAGTTGGCGAAGCTGGATCAACGGATGCATGCGTTGAGCGGTGCGGCGGCTGGCGCTTTCGTCGATTGATTTCGGGCAGCGCGCACGATTAGACGGACGTCCTCATGATGGGCGCTGTGCGTGCCGAGACATTGTTAGTGGCTTGGGGCCGGGTCGATAAAGGCACCGCATTGGTTTTGGGCGAACTCTTGTCCACAAGCATGAAATCGGTTGGCTGCTTGAAGTGGCGCGCGATTGCCGGTGCGGCATTCGAGAGAAGAATCATCTGATTCAAAAACAGCCCGAGAGCGGCGATCACGCTCAAAGCCATGGCGGCAAAGATCACCGCTTCAAAGCGGTCATGGGATTTGAGGAGGTACAGCGTTGAATTCGAGTTCAATTTCATCAAGTTTGTTGGTTCAGATTGGCCATTTGTCGCGGCTCTGCCGGGTCCATTACACGTCATCGCCCGCAAAAGTTTCATTCTCTTCACGGAACTTCGCTCCAGCGTGCTTCGATCGGCTTCGGGCCCATTCGACGTCTGCGGCGATTCAGGTATGTAACGAGCGCATCGCGTCGAAGGATCGGAGGAATATTTCGACGGCCCCAAAGGGAGGCGTGCAATCAACGTCTGGCTCCTTTTCTGTGCCGATCTGAAATCGTCCCGGTTCATCGAATCGGGGGCCCATTTGCATCAGCTGTGCCAGCAGAGTGTTGGAGGGGATTCGCCGAAAAAAATCGAAAATCCGGCGCAAAATGCAGGAAAAGAATCTGCCGGAGTTCAGTTCTGGGATGCGGTCATTTCGGATTTGGGATTTCCGACGAACCGTAAAATTGCATGAGGACCGAGCACGGACACGAAGGCCACACTCGAATTGGCCTCAGGTTGCAAGGGTGCGAAACCTGAAGCCCCGTTCCCTTCCCCGCGTTTCGCAGGTGCAAGCGCGGCCGAGGGACGATGCGCGAAGTCCGCTCAGTTCTGGCCCCGTTTCGGCCGGCGCTTCTCCTCAGTTTTTTTCAACTCGCGCTCCGCCTGCTGAATTCCTGGCAACTGTGATTTTTCGGCTGCGGCGATGATTGCCGCTTCCTCGGGCGACTTGAGCACGGTGGCTTTCATGAGGATGATGAGCTCGCTTCGATTGCTGCTTTGGTTCTTGGACCGGAATAACGCACCCAATCCCGGAATATCCTTCAGCAACGGCACACCCGATTTGCTCTTGCTCTTGTTCTCGCTGATAAATCCCCCCAGCATGATGACATCTCCATCGCGCACACTCAGCGTCGAGATAGCGCTCTTGTCGTTCACTACCGGAATCGGGTTGCCGTCGATGGTGACGTCGCGACCGCGCGTGCCGAACGTTTGATCGATATCCATTACGACCAGCCCGTCGGGCGTGATGAAAGGCGTCACATTGAGTTGAATGCCGATCGGCACTTGTTGAACGATCGAGCGCGAGGCAATTCCGGATCCGACAAAGCCGCCGTAGTCATACGTGCCCGTGACATAAGGCACGTTCTCGGTGACGGCAAAGCTGCCGGTGACCGCATGCGAGGTTTGGATGCGAGGACGAGAGACCACATTGACGATGCTGTCTTCCGCGATCGCGTTGACGACGACATTGAAATCATTTTTGCCGAGTTGTCCGAAATAGCTGAAGCCGCTCGGCAGATTGCCTGGAAAATTCGTCAGACTGAGGAATTGCTGGCCGTTGTTAAAACCGCCGCCCCCAATGAAATCGTTTCCGAATCGTTTCGGGTTTTGCGCAAAACTGACGCCGAGATTTTGCGAATCGCCCAAGGAAACTTCGAGCACGATCGCTTCGATCAACACTTGCGCCATCAACGTGTCCACCTTGGAAACGATATTGGTGATCATGGCCATGTCGCGTTTGCTCGCGAAAATGAGCAGCGAATTGGATCGAAGATCCGGCACGATCCGCGCATCTTCCAGCACTTTGACTTCCGATGTGCCGGCGGCGCGATTGACGATTTGCCGCAAGCGATCCTGAAAACTTGTTTGAGCGCCACCGACCGGCTGCGGAGTGGCGGCCTGTTGAGGGTAATAACGGCCATAACCGCCGCCGGCACATCG
>JBFMDG010000507.1:0-5690 GCA_040754135.1 Verrucomicrobiota bacterium | reverse complement strand
GTCTTGCTGAGCACCGCCGCTGTAGTGGGAGATTTGATCGAATCGATTTTCAAACGCGAGGCCGGGGTCAAGGATTCCGGCCGGTTTTTCCCCGGGATCGGAGGAATTCTCGACCTGATGGACAGCTTGTTGTTCAATGCGCCTCTGATGTATTTGTATATGCGCCATGTTTTGACCCAGGCTCCGGTGCCGGGCATTCATCTGGCCGAGTTCTGATGAAAAATGTTGTTTTGCTCGGGAGCACGGGTTCCATCGGCACGAGCACCATCAAAGTGGTGGAAGACCTTCCCGACCGCCTCCGCCTGATCGGCCTGGCCGCCGGCAATAACGCTCAATTGCTCCTCGAACAAACGATGCGCCATCGGCCTGAAGCCATTTCCATTTCTGATGCCGAAAAGGCCGGCGAATTACAAGCGGCGCTCGGCACGGCCACAAAGGTTCATTCCGGTGCCCAGGGCTTGATCGAATTGGCGACCTTACCCGGCGCCGATATCGTGTTGATCGCCATCGTCGGTACGGCTGGATTGCAACCAGCGCTCGCGGCCATTCGCGCCGGCAAAGATATCGCGGTTGCCTCCAAGGAAATCCTGGTCATGGCCGGAGAGATTGTCATGACGGAAGCGCGCCGGAACGGAGTGCGCGTTCTGGCCGTGGACAGCGAACATTCCGCTATCTTCCAATGCCTGCACGATCGGCCCGCCGAAACCGTGCGACGCCTCTGGTTGACAGCTTCAGGAGGGCCGTTCCGCACGACGCCAAAATGCGAATTTGCATCCATCACTGTGGAGCGCGCCTTGAAGCATCCGTCGTGGGTCATGGGCCGGAAAATTACGATCGATTCCGCCACCCTTTTCAACAAGGGACTCGAGATGATCGAAGCGCGCTGGCTTTTCGATATCGGCATGGACCGCGTCAGCGTCGTGGTGCATCCCCAAAGCGTCATTCATTCGATGGTCGAGTTTGTGGATGGATCAATTCTCGCCCAGCTCTCCACGCCGGACATGTGTTTGCCGATTCAATACGCTTTGACTTATCCCGACCGTGTGGGGAGCGATCGCGTGCAGACGAATTTGGCACGTTACGGCTCGCTCACGTTCGAGGATCCGGATCTGGAAAAGTTTCCCTCCTTGAATCTGGCGCGCCGCGCCGGCGAGTTGGGCGGAACCATGCCCGCCGTCCTCAACGCCGCGAACGAAATGGCCGTCGATGCCTTTTGCAATGGCAAAATCAGCTTCGAACAAATCAGCGTCACCGTGGCCCGCACCATGGACCGGCATGAACTGGTCGCGCATCCCAATCTCGATCAGATCCTGGCCGCCGATTCCTGGGCTCGGGCGGACGCGCTGCGTTGATGATCTTGCACACTTTGCCCAACTTCCCGGAAAAGCGTGCGACGAAGCATGCGATGAAGTTTGTTGCGAAGGTACAAGAGAGGGCGGGGCGCTGGGAGCCAGAGCACCGCGGGGGTCGGAAAAGGGCCGTACTCCAAGGGATTTGCTGCGCATCGGCGGGTGTTGGCCGTGCGTTGTTCCAAAGTTGCCAGTCGCAACGATCGACATTAGATTCGGCAGCACATTCGTTTACGACAAAAGCTCATGAGTGAATTTTTGAATTGGTTTTATGTTATCGCCGCGATGCTGCTGCTCTTTGGCGCAGCCGTCTTTGTCCATGAATTCGGCCATTACTGGATGGCCCGTCGGCGCGGCTTGAAGGTTGAGGCCTTCGCCATCGGTTTTGGACCGAAGATCTTCGGCTGGACACGCGATGGCATCGAATATTCCTGGCGTTGGATTCCGGCCGGCGGTTTTGTGAAGCTGCCCCAGATGATTACCTCCGAAGCCCTCGAAGGCAGTCGAGGCCCGGATGAGGAAAAGATCCCCCCCGCCTCGCCCTGGTCGAAAATCCTGGTGGCGTTCGCCGGGCCATTCATGAACGTGGTCTTCGCTTTTGCTATTGCGACGGTGATTTATTTCGTCGGCCTGCCTGTGCTGGTGAATCCTTCGATCGTGGGATTCGTGGACCCGCAATCCGAAGAAGCGAAACTTGGCATCCGCGAAGGAGACAAGATCGTCGAGGTCAACGGCAAGAAAGTGAAGTCATGGCAGGACGTGCAAATGACAACCATTCTGGCGCGCACGAACGTGCTGCCGGTGGTGGTTGAACGCGATGGCAAACGTCAAACCTTCCATCTCACCGCCAAAGTGAATGCCACTTTGGGTTGGAAAATGTTGAACCTCGAACCGCGGGATCATCCGGAAGTGCTCGAAGTCCTGCGCGGCGGGGCAGGGGACAAGGCGGGATTGCAGGCCAAAGACGTGGTGCTCTCCTTCGCCAGTGTCCCCATCGCCAGCAAAGATCAATTGATCGGCTTGATCGAAAAACGGCCCGGTGAAACCACCGAAATGGTCGTCGATCGCAACGGCCAAAAAGTGGCGCTCGCCGTCACCCCGGTTTTAACCAACGGCAAAGGACGGATCGGCGTGGTGCTCGGCAACAACTCCGCCAACGTTTACCAGGTCGAACGCCCCGGGCCTACGCCCGTCGCCCAGATCGTCGACGTCTGGGATAAAACCATCAGTACTCTCAGCGCGCTGTTTCATTCCAAACAAACCGGCGTCGGCGTCAAAGATCTGAGCGGGCCGCCCGGAATCCTCGCCATGCTCGCGGCGCAGATAAACACCGATTACCGTCTCGCGCTCAGCTTTCTCGTTCTCCTGAACATCAACCTGGCCATTTTGAATCTCCTTCCGATTCCCGTGCTCGATGGCGGCCACATCCTCATGGCCCTCATCGAAAAAATCCGGCGCCGCCCCTTGAGCGTGAAATTCGTCGAATACACCACGACCGGATTTGCCGTGCTGCTGATTTCCTTCATGCTTTATGTCTCTTTCAACGATATCAAACGGTTCCGCTTTTTCCGGTTGATGTTCGAAGGCAAAAATCGCATTGAGGAGCAGCAATCCGTTCCGGCCGAGGCGCCCGCTTCCGCCCCGGCCCAATCGCCCGTGCAGTGACCATGCAATACTGCCACTCCCCATTCTTCTACCAACGAAGAAAGACTCGCGAAGTCGTGGTCGGCGATCCCGCCCGCGGCGGCGTCATCATTGGTGGCGATCATCCGATCGTCATGCAATCGATGCTGACGTGCGACACGATGAACACCGTTGAATGCGTGAAGCAAACGCTCGAGTTGGTGGCGGTGGGATGTCAGATCGTTCGCATCACCGCGCCCACAGTGAAGGACGCGGCTAATTTGCAGAACATCGTCGCCGAACTCCGCGCGCGCGATTGCCACGTGCCCATCGTGGCCGACATTCATTTCAAGCCGGAAGCCGCCATGGAAGCGGCCAAATGGGTGGAAAAAGTGCGCATCAACCCAGGCAATTACGCGGACAAAAAGAAATTCGCCATCCGCGAATATACCGACGAACAGTACGCCGCGGAATTGGCCCGAATCGAAGAACAATTCGCCCCGCTCGTAAAACGATGCCAAGAGCTCGGCCGCGCCATGCGCATCGGCACCAACCATGGTTCGCTCAGCGACCGCATCATGAACCGGTTTGGCGACACGCCCCTTGGCATGGTCGAAAGCGCTCTCGAATTCGCCCGCATCGCCCGCCAGCAGGATTATCACAATTTTGTGTTCTCGATGAAATCGAGCAATCCCAAAGTCATGATCGAGTGTTATCGCTTGCTCGTGGCGCGGCTCGATGAACTCGGACCCGATTGGAATTACCCGATTCATCTCGGCGTCACCGAAGCCGGCGAAGGCGAGGACGGCCGCATCAAAAGCGCCATCGGCATCGGATCCCTGCTCATGGATGGATTGGGAGACACCATTCGCGTTTCGTTGACGGAAGATTCGCCGAACGAAATTGCGGTTTGCCGCGATTTGCTGGCGCAGATTTCAGTGTTGGCCAACCAAAAAGTGCCGCTGCCTGAAATGGCCTTGCCTTACGATCCGTTTGCCTTCGAGCGGCGCCCTACGCCGGAGATCGAGCTGAACGATTCGGTCAAATGCGGTGGCGAACAGACCATCCGGGTGGTTGTCACACGCGCTGCGTGGGAAAAAGTCGCGCCCAAAATCCGGCCCAAGGACGACGTCAAACCCGAGGCGGTGTACGAGGAGATCAACGTTTATGAAATCGATCCGGCGGCCGATTTCAAAATCAACTGCGAAACCCAGCTCGTGACCGTGAAGGACGGAGTGAAGCTCCCCGCCATCACGGCGTTTCGTTTGTTGGCGGCAAAATTGAAGCGGCTCGGATTGAACAATCCAATCCTCCTGAAGGATTGTCTCGAATTTGAACCGACGCCGCTGCCGCCCAACCTGGCTTTGCTGCGCGCATCGGTGGTGCTTGGCGCGTTGATAGCCGATGGCATCGGCGATGCCATTCTGGTGCGGGGCGAATCGGGCGCAGGGCAGTCGTTGCGTCTGGCCTATAACATTTTGCAGGCGGCGGGCTGCCGCTCGTTCAAAACGGATTACGTCGCTTGCCCATCGTGCGGGCGCACCCTGTTCAATTTGCAAACGGTGACAGCGCGGATCAAAGAGCGCACGCAACATTTGAAAGGCGTCAAAATCGCCATCATGGGATGCATTGTGAACGGTCCGGGTGAAATGGCGGATGCCGATTTTGGATACGTGGGCGGAGCCCCGGGCAAGATCAATCTTTATGTCGGCAAGACCCCGATCAAATTCAACATTCCCGAAACCGAAGCCGTCGATCGCCTGGTCGATCTGATCCGCGAACACGGCAAATGGGTCGAGCCCGAGCTGCCGTAATCCGCGAATCGCGCTGCGGACCGCAGTTTAGAAATCCTTTGTCGAAATCTTTGTCGCAACCTTTGTCGATCTGGAAATTCGGAATGCATGAAACATCAGGAACAGCGTTCAGACTCTCGACAAAGTTTCCGACGATGTTTTCGACAAAGGTAAGGCCACGCGCTCCGGACCGCGGCTTTGTAAGCCGCAGCACGTTCCCGTCCTGAATACGCTTCACTATTTCACTGACGTCTGGGGCCTGCGGAACTGCTGCGGGTCACAGACACCGCGCTCCGGAGGACCGCGGCTTTGTAAGCCGCAGCGCGTCCCTGTCTTAAATACGCTTCGACACGCTTCACTCCGGAATTGACGGCGGTGAGCAATCACCTAGGCTTCGCCGCATGAAAGCCCGCTACCGCGCTGTCGGATTGGTCCTTTTCTTGGCGGCATTCTCCCTCGTCCGCGCCGAAATCAATCAGGTCGAACAGGTCGCTCCCGGCGTTTATTTCCATGAAGGCGATCTCCGGCAGCACGGCCATTGCAACAATGGCTGGGTCGTTTTCGAAGATTACGTTCTCGTGATCGATGCCAATTTCCCGTCCGGCGCCAAAGAAATCATCCCGAAGATTCGCGCCATCACTGACAAACCGATCCGGTTTGCTTTCGACACGCATCATCATGGGGACCATGCCTACGGCAATCAGGTCTGGGCCGAACATGGCGCCGTGCCAGTCG
Source organism: Verrucomicrobiota bacterium (assembly GCA_040754135.1). Taxonomy (GTDB): domain Bacteria; phylum Verrucomicrobiota; class Verrucomicrobiia; order Limisphaerales; family SIBE01; genus JBFMDG01. The sequence continues at coordinate 190 of JBFMDG010000507.1, read as the reverse complement.
CCCACGCCGGCGTCATCACGGAGATGAAAAAATATGAAACCGGGTATTACGGCGGCGCACCGGGCCGTTGGGAAAATGAAGCGAAGAACCGCCCCGACGTCGCCTCGAGCAAGCTGAAGCCGCCATCCCTTTTATTCACTCGCGACCTGATTTTCGACGATGGCAAGCATCGCGTGGAATTGCTGCACCT
>JBFMDG010000506.1:0-5717 GCA_040754135.1 Verrucomicrobiota bacterium | reverse complement strand
GGTTTCATACTCCGCCCCGCCGACGGCCCAACACTCGTCCAGCCCCAACAATCGTTCAAAAGCTTTTTCAGGTATCACGCGCCATCAGATTACAAGGTTTCCCAGCCATTGAAAATAGCGGGGAACCTCTTTGGTTTCTGTGTGATCAAATTGAACGTCAATATGACCGTGAAGGTCACTTAAGTATCCTCGCTATTCTGGGAGGGTTGTCCAGCAAACGAATAAATGCACTTGTCATGAAAAGCCTCGCCTCATTCTCACTCATTCTGTTGATAATTGTTTTCATCCGCGCCGCAGAAACGGCGTTGCCAGCAAACGATTTTGCTTTGCTCGGCGCAGGGTACAAAACCCTAGAAGGACGTTTCGCTTCTGATACTGCGTGGACAAATTTTCATCCGGTACCAAAGGGAGTCGCCGGTACTCAATACGACGTCTACGTGGCAGAAAGTTTCGCCGCTTTGCAAGAAAGCCTTGACTCTCGGGGTGCGTTCGGTGTGGCTGGAACCCTTCCGCCGGCAAGCTTGTCGGGTAGTTTGAAAGGGAATTTCCAAAACATCAAGGATCACACCTCAAAAAGATACTCCTATCACGTTGTGTTTCGGGCGATTTGCGTCGCCGACTCCATGACGATAGCAGGGCATGTCGGTCAGCTCACCGAAGCCGCGGAAAAACTCAAGGGAGATCCGTGCAAGTTCTACGCCCAATTCGGGGATTCGTATGTTCAGTCGATTATCACGGGCACAGCACTTTACTTCGTCTATTCGTTCACGGAAGAGAATGAGGCAGATTACGTGGCGGCTGTGCGTGACTTGGAAGCCACAGTGGCGAGTCCATTTTTGGCGGCAAAATCACAAACTGGGGTAAAGGAGATCCATTCCAAGGTGACAGGCCGAAAAGGATGGACACTAAATTACGTCACTCACATGAAGCCGGGAAGCGACTTCGTAGTCGATATAAAGGATTTTTGGAAAACCGCCCAAGATTTCGAACGAACAGCCCGAAAGCACGCGGTGATAGCGAGTTATGAACGCGTTCCATATTCTGGGTTCGGTATTGTCAGTCTCGGACGACGTCTGAACGACGCTTCATCGTTTGTCAAACGCGCGGAAAATGGCCTCTTCGCTTTGGAGGCAATCGAGCGAAGGATGGATCTCATACTTAAATACCGATTCCTCTACAAAGAGGGCATTCCGCAGATCAAATCGATGTTTGTTGCCGAACGTAAGGCAGTGCAAAAATGCCAGAAAGCTTTGGGGGGCGCGCTCCTAGCGGTTAGCCATGACCCCTGTACGCCTATTCCCGATATTGCTGCCGACGAGAAAGAAATAGAGCGGCTGAAAAATCTTCCAACGCCCATGGAGAACGCGAAAATTCCCGTAAAAATTGAAGCCGTTCTTGTTAGGGCGAGCAACTTGGGGACGCGGAGAACTGTGGCTAGACCTTCTTCGGACGCCCTTTTTTCAAGAGAGTTCATAAGTGATCCATTTGATTACTATTAGAGCAGTCTCATGATTGCGCAGGATTCGGGACAGAGAGGATTGGACATTGCCTTTAATTATAAGCATGATCATCTCGATGGATCGCGACCTACTTGGGGGACAAAGGACCCGATCATAGGATCAGCGTCCACATTCTTGGAGAATGAGGTTACGTCTATCTCTGCTTTAGGGATGTCGCTTAAGGGCGAGGATGCCCCGTTTTTTAAGCTTGCTTACGAAGTGTGGTACGATGGAGATCCAGAGCCCATTAAGCGGAGAGACGGAGAGGAAGCGATTCAGAAAGACGGAGCCCACATCAGCAGCATTCGTGTAAAGTTGACCCCCCGTATCGATTGAAGCCAGGCGAGGAACATGTCGCTGTATCGCTGTATCGTGTGCGTCTGCGATTGGACCGGTGAACCGGAAGCCAAGCCGAACCCAACTGTCGGCACTGCGCATCGCGCGAAAATGCGTTCACACGTATTTGCGTCCAGGTCTCCGGGGAGGCGTGGACGATGTTCGGGCCTTGGAGCGCAAATACCGTTCTACAGTCAGGTCAGTATATCACTTCTTCCTAAGCGTGCGCATGTCTGCCAAATTCAAATTGTCCGACTGGGATTCGTTAACTCACAACCGCAGCGTGCGCGAAAACGCGTGTGAGACAAAGAAGTGAAAATTTGCCAAGCGTGGCATATCACTGACTCCGGCGCAGTCTAATACGTAATACTTGCCATCTGTGTGTGTACGTGGTAAGAACACGCTCGTATGAGTAAACCAGATGGCAAGCCTGAGCACCCTCAGCATCCGCCTCATCCCCCCAAACCTCCTCATCCGCCTGGTCCGCCAAATCCGCCGAAACCACCCAAGCCTCGCGAAGTCGGTTGAATCCCCTCGAAAAGCCGTGGTGGGAGTTGTGGCCAGGGAGGCTTGAGTACGAACTCAAGCAACTGGAGAGTGCGCATATTGAGCACCGGTTAATTCCAGAGTTGGAACGACGCGGCATTATCGGGGTTGACTTGAGACTGTGGCATGAGGGTCAGGACTTTGTCATGCGCGCAGTTTTTCCGAGTACCTATCCCTTTTTTCGTCCAGACGTGTTCGCGAAACCTGGTACGTTTCGCAAACATCAAAATCCTTTTGTCGGGAATCTGTGCTTGCTAGGTCGCGCGACTTTTAACTGGAACACTTCCGACACCCTCGCAACTCTCATTCAAGAGCAATTTCCAAAGCTCTTCGCAAGCGCCACATCCCATGACTCAGCCGCAGTTGCACTGCTCGAGGAACATCAAGGAGAACCTGCCTCGGCGTTTTATACGTATGCGAAAGATTCCATCATCCTAATCACAGGCACCGACGGAGCGCGACCAGCTATCAATGGAAACCTGGAATTGCGAATCGATTTCAGGAGAATGCCGTCAATCCACGGATGGCTGACCGATCTGCGAGCACCGAACGGACAAAAGTTGCTCAATTCTACAACTCCGGCGCCGAACCACTATAAACAAGTAATTGGAAAGTGGTTCGCATTGCCAGAAGCGCCGCCTTCGGCCGACGGCCTGGCCCTTGAGAAGTGGCTACTTGAAAAGGGATTGATTAAAAGGGCAACGTTCGATCAACGCCACGAGAATTGGGGCATTGATGTCACCGGGATTGTGTTTCCTGAAGAAATCACGTACGGGCAGCAAGGTGATGGTTGGCTCTTCCTACTTCGAACCCGTGGCGAGCGTTCGTCAGGAACCCGAATCGAAATCATTCGAGCCGGTCGAGTATCGTCGGATGACTTTGCTGTGCGCATACCCAGTCTTCGCTTTCTCCGAAGTAAGCACATCACCCTATTTGGGCTTGGTGCTTTAGGAGCAAATGCGGCGCTGGAACTCGCGCGGTCTGGCGTCGGCAAATTGTCACTTGTCGATTTTGATTTTGTTGAACCGGGAAGTGTTGTTCGCTGGCCACTTGGGCTTCAGTCGGCAGGCTTTTCCAAGACGACATCGCTTAAAGCCTTTATCGAAGCCCAATACCCTTGGACGAATATCAAAACATTCGAACACAGAGTGGGGGCCGCGGCACAATTGTTCGATAAGGATGAACGCATGATCCTCAAGGAGGAATTGGCTGAAGCAGATATTATCTTAGATTTGACGACAGAAACTGGCGTACACCAGATGCTGTCTTTTTACGCTCGGTTGCAACAGGTGCCATACGTTTACGGATACGCCACACCCGGTGGCGTTGGTGGATTAGTCGCCCGCTTTGATTCCCGTCGTCAAATGGGCTGTTGGCTTTGCCTGCAGCGCGCCCTTTATCAAACGAAGACAATACCGGAGCCACCTTTCTTGGACGACGGAAGTCCGCAACCTCCAGGGTGTGCAGAGAGGACGTTCACCGGGGCGGCTTTCGATTTGGCTGAAGTCACACTTGAAGCCGTCAAAATGACCGTGTCTTCCATCAGCCCTCGCATGCCGGGCGACTATCCACCAACTGATTGGGATGTGAGTGTTTTGAGCATGCGCTCTGCGGCTGAACAGCGACTCGCGCCTGTATGGTCCAGATATTCTCTACCTCCAGACCCAGAGTGCAAATGCACTTAATGAAGACTGCGTGGTTGTCGAATGAGGTGCGACAAGCCATGCTGCTTGAAGCCGAGGCTCAGTATCCTCGCGAAACCGGCGGTGTGCTTATGGGTTACTGGACTACGCACGGAGTTGTCATTACCGATGTGATTGGTCCCGGGCCGCACGCGATCCATGGCCGTTCTTTCTTTTCCCCAGACTACGGTTTTCAAGAGCAGGAAATCGCCCGAATCTACAAAAGCAAAGGCAGAATCGTAACGTATCTCGGTGACTGGCACTCGCATCCGGACGGTCCCGAATTCCTGAGTAAGCTTGATCTCGCAACGCTTAACCGAATTGCATCTTGTCGAGAAGCTCGCGCTGCATCCCCGGTTATGCTTTTGGTTTGCGGAAACCCGGATGACTGGCGCTGCCACGTATGGAATCTCACCGCCCGGAGGGTATTCTTTGCGAAAGAGCGCGTGACTAGCCGTTTCGATTTGGCACCCCGGCCAACGTATGTCCGTGGTAGATTAAATATTCGCCCTTGCCGATTTCCCGCGGAAGTGGTTCGGATTGAGCCTAATGGCAAACCGTCGGAAGCGCGGAATGATGAATTTCGAGCCCGGCCCGTAATTGGCGGGGCGTTGCACGCGTAAACTGTTGGAATTAAATGCCTTGAAATATTCTTTGACTGGGTTAATGTTGTAGTGCACAGTTTCGCCGTCATGGCGCCACAAACCACATCACCATCGGTGACGCGTATGCATACTCATCTCGCAACGGGACGTCTCGATCTTCTGATAATCCGCGAGCGCGCAGGAGACGACGAAGTGTGGGTAGCACAATGCCTGCAATATGACATCGCTACGCAAGCAAAAACGCTCGAATCGCTCAAACGTAAGTTTGTTCGAATGTTTGTCAGCAATATCATCATCGCGCTTGAAAACGGCCAAGAGCCGTTAGCCAACATTAAGCCCGCCCCGCAATCGTATTGGGACGCGTACAATCAGGCGAGTGAGTTTTGCGCGGAGTTCCCGTATTCTGTGCCAGCCGACCGGCTGCCGAAACGCAGTGTCACACCTTCGGCAATACCAAGGGGAGAGGCCATTATGCGGTTAGCCTCTACGGTGTGACCAATGGCAGCCTACCCGTTAACGAGCTTTCCAACGTGGAGTGAGTTGAAGGAACGACTCCAGGAGCATGGCGTGCGTTTCAGAACCACGGATCACGAGTTGCAGTCGCCTGACGGAGAATGTGAGCCGATTTCTTACTTTTACGACGACAAAGGCAGGATTTACGCTGTCTGCATCGAGTCCGAGGATGAACACGTAACCACAACGCCGCTACGTTCGATTTGCTCGGCGTTTGACGTGGACCCGGCCGAATTCGGATTAACATTGGGTTAGTTCTCTCTGTTCCTTTGCGACACCTTCACTACCTTTGACGAGCGAACACGACCACAGCCACAAGTAGTGAAGCTATCGGAATCCAACCAAGGCTGTGAAGCGTCTTGGCGCTTACCCGGGTGGAATCCCCCAAAACGTGTTTGGCAACGTCGGAGGTTCCCCGCTATTTTCAATGGCTGGGAAACCTTGTAATCTGATGGCGCGTGATACCCGAAAAAGCTTTTGAACGATTGTTGGGGCTGGACGAGTGTTGGGCCGTCGGCGGGGCGGAGTATGAAACC
>JBFMDG010000505.1:0-5735 GCA_040754135.1 Verrucomicrobiota bacterium | reverse complement strand
TCGTCGAATTCGTCCTCGAACCGCTCGTTTTGCGAGAGGCCCGGCTCGGTTATGAAACGGTGTTAAATCCCGACTTGATGCTGCCGCGCATTGGCGTGGATGAAAGCGGGAAGGGCGATTTTTTCGGTCCGCTATGCGTGGCTGGCGTGTATGTGAATGCCTCCGTTATCGAGGCCTGGAAAGAGAGCGGTATTCGCGATTCAAAACACATCGGGAGCGACCGCCGGATTGCCGAGCTGGCCAAGTTAATCCGCGAAACGCCCGGATGTATTTCGACGGTGGTGCCGATTGGCAACGAAGCTTACAACCGGTTGTTTGCCACCATGAAAAGCGTCAACAGCATTCTTGCGTGGGGACATGCTCGAGTCATCGAGAATCTGATGCTGTTACGGCATCGTATGAACCCTCCGCCGGTGCGGGCGATCAGCGATCAGTTTGCCTCCAAAAAGGAGACGGTCGCCAAAGCATTGATGAGTCTGGGCAGGGAGATCGAATTGATTCAGCGTCACAAAGCCGAGTCCGACATGGCGGTGGCTGCGGCATCGATACTGGCGCGGAATGAATTTGTCACGCGGTTAGGAAAGCTGGAGAAGGAGTTCGAGATGGTTTTGCCCAAAGGAGCTTCGGCGGCGGTCGATGCGGTCGCGAGGGAATTCGTCACGCGGCACGGGGTTGAAAGGATGAAGAAAGCAGCTAAAATGCACTTCCGAACGGCGTTTCGCGCGCAAGGACTGCCTGAGCCGCCGCGTTTAGAATGGCGGAAGCCAGCGCGGAACGATCGCCATAAGAATGCTGATAAAAACCATTGACACTTTATCGGCCTCTTTTATATTCGCGCGAAAGTTAGTGGGTCAGGAACAATAAAAAACCTTTAATCCCAGCCAGCTTTGAACCGGAAGAAGAATGGGATTGAAGGGGTTTTTGTCGTTTTTGGGCCTGTCAGGATTTTGAAAATAATCGGCTCCTGCCCATGTAGCTCAGTTGGCAGAGCACATCCTTGGTAAGGATGAGGTCACCAGTTCAATCCTGGTCATGGGCTCCAGTTTTAGGGAAATAAACTTAACTAGAAAATTAAACTTAACAGGTAATCGCAAATGGCTAAAGAAGCGTTTCAAAGAACCAAGCCGCACGTAAATGTAGGCACCATCGGTCACGTGGACCATGGCAAGTCGACTCTCACCGCCGCCATCGTGGCCGTTCAATCGCGCAAAGGATTGGCAAAGCCGATTTCTTACGCGGACATCACCAAAGGCGGCACGGTGCGCGACGCGACCAAGACTGTCACCATCGCCGTTTCGCATGTCGAATACGAAAGCGATACCCGCCATTACGCACACGTGGATTGCCCCGGTCACGCCGACTACGTGAAGAACATGATCACCGGCGCCGCGCAAATGGACGGTGCAATTCTGGTGGTGAGCGCTGCCGACGGCCCCATGCCGCAAACCCGGGAACACATTCTCCTGGCCCGCCAGGTGGGAGTGCCCGCAATTGTCGTTTATTTGAACAAGATCGACCTCGTGGATGATCCCGAGTTGCTGGAACTGGTCGAAATGGAAATTCGTGACCTGCTGAATAAGTATCAGTTTCCTGGCGACACGACGCCGGTCATTCGCGGCAGTTCGTCGGCGGCACTCGCAGGCACTCCGGAAGGCGAGAAATCGATTCAGGAATTGATGGAAGCCATCGATAAGGCAATTCCGCTGCCGGTGCGCGAGATCGACAAACCATTCCTGATGTGCATCGAAGACGTGTTCAACATTGAAGGTCGCGGCACTGTTGTGACCGGCCGTGTGGAACGTGGCGAATTGGCCAAGATGTCTGAAGTTGAAATCGTCGGGCTGCGCGAAACACGCAAGACGGTTGCGACCGATATCGAAATGTTCCGCAAGCTGCTCGACAAAGCCAGCGCCGGGGATAACGTCGGAGTGCTGCTTCGCGGCACGAAGAAGGAAGAAGTCGAACGCGGCATGGTTCTGGCCAAGCCCGGAACGATCACCCCGCACACAAAATTCAAGGCGGAAGTTTACGTGCTGTCGAAGGAAGAAGGCGGACGCCATACGCCATTTTTCACCAATTACCGGCCGCAGTTTTATTTCCGCACGTCGGACGTTACCGGAACGATCAAGCTGCCCGAGGGAGTGGAAATGGTGATGCCCGGTGATAATGTCTCGGTGGAAATTTCATTGATCGCGGCCGTCGCTATGGAAAAGGGGCAACGATTCGCGATCCGAGAAGGCGGGCGGACAATCGGGGCAGGCCGCATCAGCGAAGTGGTCGAGTAATTTGAACCTTGAGAATGGAGATGCGGAGGGATTCACCTCCGCATTTCTGTCTCCCCGGTTATTCATGCGTAGGGCAGTAGCTCAATTGGTAGAGTAGCGGTCTCCAAAACCGTCGGTTGGGGGTTCGAGTCCCTCCTGCCCTGCCATTCAATTTGCGGAGGGGTGGCAGAGTGGTCGATTGCGACGGTCTTGAAAACCGTTATCCCGGCAACGGGATCGGGGGTTCGAATCCCTCCCCCTCCGCCAGGAGAAAACATAGTGAACGAATTCGTCAAACTGTTTATCTGGGTCGTCGTCATTGGCGCCGTGTTCGCCTTCCTTTGGTGGCAAGGCTATCTCGTGCGCATCGCCAATTACGTGCGCGAAACCCAGGAAGAACTCAAAAAATGCAGTTGGCCAACCTGGGAAGAGCTCAAAGGTTCCACCGTCGTCGTCATGGTGAGCATCGCTCTTCTCGGCGCGTTCACCATGGGGGTCGATACCATCATCGGATTCCTGGTGAAGTTTATTAGCTAAGCGCCTCCTATGCAAAGCAAGTGGTTCGTCATCCATACCCTGGCTGGCCAGGAACAAAAAGTGAAGGAAAGCATCGAGAAACGCCTCAAAGCCGAGGAGATGGGCGAATACATCAAAGAAGTGCTCGTGCCGATGGAAAAAGTCGCTGAAGTGCGCGGCGGGAAAAAAACCGTCACCACCCGCAAGCTTTATCCCGGCTACGTGTTCATCGATATGGTGCTCCTGGATGAAAACAACCGGATCATCGAAAAACCGTGGTATTTCATCCGTGAAACCCAAGGCATCATCGGATTCGTGGGAGGCGACCGGCCTTCACCGACTCCCCCCGAGGAGATCGAGTCGATTAAAGCTCAGATTTCCGAATCGGAAGATCGCGAGAAACCAAAAGTTCATTTCGAAGTCGGAGAAACGGTCAAGATTACCGACGGACCGTTTTTGAATTTCAGCGGTGTTATCGAGGAGATTGAGCCGGAACGCGGCAAATTGAAAGTGACCGTGAATATTTTCGGGCGCAATACGCCAGTTGAACTCGAATACTGGCAGGTGGAAAAGGCGTAGAGCCGTGAAGGCGTTGAACCGTTAAGATTCGCCAGGTTCAGCGCGCGGCAGGTGCCGTCACAACGCTTTAACAAAAGAAAAACATGGCAAAGAAGATTGTAGGACAGATTAAATTGCAGATTCCGGCCGGCCAGGCCAATCCGGCTCCGCCGGTCGGCCCCGCGCTCGGTCAGCAGGGCGTCAATATCATGGCGTTTTGCAAAGAGTTTAATGCCGCGACCAAGGATCAGGGCGGCATGGTCATTCCGGTAGTCATCACAGTTTACCAGGACAAATCTTTTACTTTCATCACGAAATCACCGCCCGCTTCTGTGCTCCTGAAGAAGGCTGCTGGCATCGCTTCCGGTTCCAAAATGCCCAACAAGGATAAGGTTGGTAAAGTGACCCGGAAACAGGTGCTCGATATTGTGAAGCTCAAATTGAAAGATCTGAACGCCAATGATGAGGAGGCCGGTTTCCGAATTGTTGCGGGCACAGCTCGCAGCATGGGAATCGAAGTTCAGGATTAACCGCAACTCAACCTGCGGGAGAGCTCCGGCTCGTTTGCACCGCATTGAAGCACATGCCCAGTAAAAGATACAAAAAAGCACTCGAATTGGTGGATAAGACGAAAACTTATCCACTGAAGTCAGCCGTCGATTTGCTGACCAAATTCCCGAAAGCAAAGTTCAACGAGACCATTGATTTGGCATTCCGTCTGGGAGTCGATCCCAAACAATCCGATCAAATGGTCCGCGGCACAGTGCCGCTGCCCCATGGCAGTGGCAAAGTCGTGCGCGTGCTCGTTTTCGCGCGCCCCGGTCCTGCCGCCGATGCGGCCCGCAATGCCGGGGCCGAGTTCGTCGGCTTCGACGATCTTATCAAGAAATGTCAGGAAGGCTGGGCAGACTTTGACGTGGCGGTTGCCACTCCGGAAGCCATGGTGGAAGTCCGCAAACTGGGCAAGGTGCTCGGCCCGCGGGGTCTCATGCCCAATCCGAAAACCGGCACTGTGACCGAGGACACCGGCAAAGCCGTCCGCGAAGTCAAAGCCGGTCGTGTTGAATTCAAAGTCGACAAAACCGGGAATGTTCATGTGCCGGTCGGCAAGATCTCTTTCAAGCCGGAACAGATCGAGGAAAACGCCCGCGCGGTCATCGAGGCAGTGGCTAAAGCCCGGCCTCACAGTGTCCGCGGCGTTTATATTCAGAGCTGCACCCTCTCGGCGACCATGAGCCCGCCGGTGCGTTTGGACGTGCGGGAATTCCAGGCGGCGGCATAAGGCTCGACGCCATTCAACTCAATAACCGATTTAAACTTTCCAAGAATCCATGCGTGCTGAAAAACAATTTATCGGCCAGGAGTACGTGACGCGCTTGAACCAGTCGCCGTTCTTCATTGTGGTCGATTACAAAGGACTGAAAGTGGGTCATTTCACCGAACTTCGGAAGCGTCTGCGCAAAGCCGGAGCGGAAATGCATGTCGTCAAAAACTCTATCTTCCGAATCGTCGCAAAGGAATCGGGCGTTGCTGATCTCGGTGGATCCATGGCCGGACAGCTGGCGGTCATTACGGGACAGCGCGATATCTCGGCGACGGCGAAGGTGGTCAAGACGTTTGCGGCGGAATTTGACCGCCCGAAGCTGAAGTTTGGCTATTTGAACAATTCCCGGTTGGAATCGGCGGACCTGATCGCCTTGGCCGATCTGCCGTCGATCGAGGTGTTGCGCGGGAAATTATTGGGCGTGTTGAACGCGCCGGCCACCAAACTTGTCCAGTTGCTCAACACGCCGGCCACTCAGTTGGCACGGGTTTTGAAAGCAAGGACCGAGAAAGAGCAGCAAGGTTAATCTTTAGATCTCAAACTTTCACTCCGGTCAATCTGCTGGAGTGGGAAAACAAAGAACAACAAAAAGTAAATCGTCGGCTCGCAGGCCGTGAGCTGAAACCATCCGTGGCCTTGGATGACGACGAGACTGAAAGGCAACAATGGCTGATATAGCAAACCTGGTAGAAGAACTGAGCAAATTGACGGTCCTCGAGACCGCCGATCTTGTGAAACAACTGGAGTCCAAATGGGGTGTGACTGCAGCCGCCCCGGTGGTGGCTGCCGCTGGCGGACCCGCTGGTGGAGCTCCGGCCGCTCCGGCCGCCGAAGCCAAGACCGCATTTGACGTGATCCTGGCCAGCGTTCCGGCGGACAAGAAGATCGCCGTGATTAAAGCGGTGCGCGAGGTGAAGGCTGGATTGGGCTTGGCCGAAGCCAAGAAACTGGTCGAGGAAGCCCCGAAACCGGTGTTGGAAGGCGCGAACAAGGCTGATGCCGATGCCGCCAAGAAGAAATTGGAAGATGCCGGTGCTAAAGTTGAAGTTAAGTAAACTTCGTATAAAATAGAG
>JBFMDG010000504.1:0-5737 GCA_040754135.1 Verrucomicrobiota bacterium | reverse complement strand
CCTGCTCGCAATCGCCGTTCTCTACCTGTTCCTCGCGGATGTCAAAACCACGGCCATCATCGGTTTGAGCATTCCCATGTCGCTGCTCATTACCTTTGCGCCCCTCAATCTGCTCGGTGTCACGCTGAATATTATGTCGCTCGGTGGACTCGCCCTTGGCGTCGGCATGCTCGTGGACTGCTCGATCGTCGTGCTCGAATCGATCTTCCGCTGCCGAGAAGAAGGGGATGACATTATCACCGCCGCCGTGCGCGGCACCCAGGAAGTCAAAGGCGCCGTGGTCGCGTCCACCTTAACCACCGTTGCTGTTTTTTTTCCGATGGTTTTCGTCGAGGGAATCGCCGGGCAGGCGTTTGGCGACCTTGCCTGGTCGGTGGTCATTTCGCTGCTCGCCTCGACGGCGGTGGCCATCTATTTCATCCCCATGCTGGCCAGCCGGCGAAAACCGGAGATGCGTGCGAGCGGTGAAGCGCGGATTTCCGGCTGGCGAAAGCTGGCCATCTGGTCCGATTTCGCCGAGCGCTGGCAAGCTCGACAAAGCCGCTGGTTTTATGTGGCGCTGCCTTATTTCCTGGTGCGGCTGATCGTCGGGACGCTTTTCGAAGTTCTCGGCAAGTTGCTGTTGCTGATACTAGGGGGGTTGCTCTGGGTCCTCTGGCGCACACTGAAACCCGCTTGGGCATTCACGTCGAAATTCATCCTTAGTCCCGTGGTGAAATTAAGCGGCATAGGGTTCTCGGCATTGACCAACACCTATCCGAGATCGATCCGTTGGGCGCTCGATCATCCCGGAGCCATCATCACGCTGGTACTGTTTTGCGGCTGGATTACCTGGGAAGCTGGACGGCGTCTCGATACCGAATTACTTCCGGAAGTGCACCAGGGCGAGTTCACTTTCGAAGTGGCGCTTCCAGTCGGAACCCCGATTGAAAAAACCAGCGCCATCCTTGGCGAAGTCGAGAAAGCCATTCTCGCCAACAAACAGGAAATCAAAACTCTGCTCGTGACGTTTGGGTTCGATGCCACAAACATCCGCCGTTCAGATGAAGGCGAGCATTCCGCGCGTTTCAAAGTCGTGCTCGATCCGAGCAGCAATCCTGTCGCAACCGAGGAGCGCGTCATTCACCGTTTGCGCGACTATTTCGGCCGCGTGCCCGATGTGGATTTTCGCGTGGTGCGCCCGGTTTTGTTCAGTTCGAAGACCCCGATCGTGGTTGAGATCGAGCATGACGATCTGGCGAAATTGAAATCGATTTCCAAACAGGCCGAAGCGGTGTTAGCGGAATTGCCCGTGCTGGCCGATGTCGAAACCACTTTGCGCAGCGGAGCGCCGGAAGTGCAGGTGACCTATCATCGCGATAAGCTCGCCACCTACAATTTGAACATCTCGACGGTGGCCAAACAGGTGCGCGATATGGTGAAGGGATTCGAAGCCACACGCTTCAACCTCAAGGACCGGCGGATTCCAATCGTGGCGCGCCTCGATGAGCCGGCGCGCGAACACCTCGAGGACATTGGGCGCCTCGTGGTCAATCCCAATGGCGAGCAACCGATCCCGCTTTCCTCTGTGGCCGATCTCCATATCGGCGAGGGGCCGAGCGAAATCCGCCGCGTCGATGGTCAGCGCGTCGCTTTAATTCAAGCCAACATTGCCTCAGGATCCCTGGGCGGGGCTGTGAAACAAATTCAAGCGACGCTCCGCGACAAAATCGAATGGCCGCCCGACATGATGTTTTTTATCACCGGCCAGAACGAAGAATGGGAACGGAGCAAAGGCAGCCTCTATCTGGCATTGGCGCTGAGTCTCTTTCTGGTTTACGTGATCATGGCCGCTCAATTCGAATCGCTCCTTCAACCGCTCATCATCATGGTGACCATCCCGCTGGCATTTTTCGGATCGGTCGTCGGCTTGAAGCTGCTCGGCACCAGCGTTTCCATCGTCGTGTTCCTCGGCCTCATCGTGCTCGCCGGCATCGTCGTCAACAATGCCATCGTGCTCGTCGATTATGCCAACACCCTCCGCAGCCGGGGACTCGCCTTGCGCGAGGCCATCACTCAAGCCGGTGCGGTGCGATTGCGCCCAATCCTGATGACGACCTCGACCACTGTGCTGGGCCTGATTCCCATGGCGCTGGGGTTGGGCGATGGCGCGGAGATCCGCACGCCCATGGCATTGACGGTGATTTTTGGCCTGGCGGTGTCCACGTTGCTGACCCTCATTGTCATTCCGACGATTTACTTTTGCATTGAACGTTGGAAAGAAGGAAGCAAAGGCCGGCAAACGGTCGCGCCCGAAACCGAAATCCTTTCCCGCAAAGAACCAATGCTGGTCCAATGAGCGAACCGCAGCAAAATCGTCTGCCCGTCGATCATACCGGCCACATGGCCAGCGGATTGACCGAGTTTTCGCTTCGGCGTCGCATCACCATGCTCGTGTCACTCATGAGCATTGTGGTCGTGGGGTTGGTGGCGACGATTGGGATTCCGGTGGAATTGTTCCCGCGCGGATTCACGAGCCAAAGCCTGATGGTCTTCATTCCATGGCAAAATGCGCCCACGCAGGAAGTGCTCGAGAAAATCACCATGCCGGTCGAGGAGGAAGTCAGCACCGTCAAGGGCATTGATCGCATTCATTCGATTTCGTCGCTCGGAGCCGGCCGGATGTTCCTTCAATTCAAACAGGGCACCGACATGGACGTGGCTTATCGGGAAGTGCGGGACCGGATTCAACGAGCGCGTCTGGAATTCCCCGATGACGTCGATCGCGTGTACATCCGCAAGCATGATGCGTCCGGCATTCCCGTTTGCGTGATCGGCCTGGCCATTGATCCGAGCCTCACCGATTATTACAACCTCATAAAGCGCGAGGTCATTCAACCGTTGGAACGGATCGACGGTGTGGCCAACGTGGTGGCGGATGGGTTGGAGGAAAAGGAAATCATCATCGAGCTCGACCGCCGGAAAACGGAAGCGCACGGGCTGAATATTTATCAACTGTCGCAGCAACTCGGGGGCGACAATTTCACCATGGCCAGCGGGCACGTCCGGGACAGCGAAAAGAAATTTCTGCTGCGATCGGTGGCCAATTACAAATCGCTCGAAGAAATTGAAAATCGGCCGGTGACACCCACCGTGCGGCTCAAGGACATCGCCAAGGTAAAATATGAAGAGCCTGAGAAGCGATACAGCGTGCGCGTTAACAGCCGGCCTGCCGTGGCGGCCGTAATTTTCAAGGAAGGGGAAGCCAACACCGTCGAGCTCTCGAAACGCTTGCGCGAAGCGTTCAACGAAATGGCGAAAAACCCGCGGCTTAGCTCGATCTACATGGAGGTGTTGTTCAACCAGGGCGAAGTCATCCAGGAATCGCTCCAAAACCTCGTTGAAGGCGGCGCTGTCGGCGCTTTGCTGGCCGCGGCGGTGCTGTTCGTATTCCTGCGGCGGTTCCGTCTGACGGCCATCATTACCATTTCCATTCCGTTGTCGTTGCTGATCGCGCTCACGGTCATGTTCTTCTCTTCCGAAACGCTCAATATCCTCACCATTCTCGCGCTCGTCATTGCCGTCGGCATGCTCGTGGACAACTCGATTGTCGTCGCCGAAAACATCCAGCGGATGCACAAGGAAGGCTTGTCCCGGCGCGAGGCGTGCATAAAGGGGGCCGGTGAAATCGCGCTGGCGATCACGATGGCGACAATGACCACGATTGTGGTGTTTGTGCCGGTGGCCTTGGTCGAAGGGCAGGGGCAATTCTTCCTCATGCGTCTGGCTTTGCCGCTCTCGGTTTCGCTTTTGGCATCGCTGCTTGTAGCGCTGGCGTTTGTGCCCTTGAGCGTTTACCTGACGCTGCCCGCCACCGAATCCAACGGGCGCCACAGCCTGTTCCGCTGGTCCCACGAAAAAATCAACGCCTGGATGCGGCGGTTTTACGATCTGACCTTCGAGCGCATCAATCAATCCTATTGCCGGTGGCTGGCCTTTTTCCTCAGGCGCCGTCTCGATCTCTTTTTGGCACTGGCCGCCCTATTCGCCGTTTCCTACTTTTTTGCTTTCAAAAAGGTCAACATCGTCGAACAACAGGAGGAGGATCAGACTGGATTCGAAATCGGCGTCGAGATATCCAATGAATATTCCTTCGAAGAAATCGGCGAATACTTTACTGCCGCTGAAAAAGTGCTCGAGGCAAAGCAGAACGAGTACGGTTTAAAAGGCTATTTCGTTCTCTATCGCCGCCTCGGCGGGCGCATCGAGGGCTGGTTCGATGACGACAAGCCGCGGAAATTCTCAGCCAAGCAGGTGGGGGAAAAGCTCGTTAAAGATTTGCCTAAAAAGCCCGGGGTGAAACTTCACTTCGGGCGTGAGAATCAGGCCGAAGAGGCCAAAGGGCGCGAGGTGTTCGTCTTTCAGCTCGAAGGAGACGATGCCGGGATTCTCGAAGGGGTGGTGACTCGGCTCGAACCGATGATTCTAAATGTGGATGGCGTGATTGGGATTCGGCGTGGAGAAGATCCGGCTCCCAGCGAGATGGCTTTGGTGGTGGATCGCGATCGGGCCAATGCCAGTTCCGTCAGTCCTGAAGTCATTGCCGGCCTTGTGGGGTATGCGCTGCGCGGTAGTTCGCTGCCGAAATACAATTACGAGGGACGCGAAATTCCCGTGCGCATTCGGTTTGCGGAAAAAGACCGTGAAAGCCTGGCCGACCTTGCCGGATTCCAAATCCCGGTCGGCGACAGCGGATATGTGCCGCTCTCGTCCCTCATGCATCCCAAAGTATTGAACACGCCCAAGCACATTTTCCGGCTCAACAAACGGATCAGCCGCACTCTGACCGTCGAGTTGCGCAAGGAAAACGCCAAGGAAACTCGCGATCGCCTGATGGGTTTGCAGCGGCAGTTTTCCTTGCCGGAAGGGGTCTCCTTCAGCCGCTCGCGTGTCATGAGCATGGACGATGAGATTCGCAACATGGCCTTCGCGGCGCAGCTTTCCATTCTCTTCATCTATCTGCTCATGGGATTTCTCTTCGAAAGTTTCATTCTGCCGCTCGCCATCATTTTCACCATTCCCCTCGGCGCGCTCGGCGTTACCTGGATTCATTATTTCACCGGCAAAGATCTCGACTTTCTCGGCATCGTCGGCGCCATCCTCCTCATCGGCGTTGTCGTCAATAATGGCATTGTGCTCATCGATTACGTCATTCGATTGCGATCGGAAGGTTGCGAACGGACGCAGGCGTTGCTGACGGCCTCGGCGCGCCGGTTCCGCCCCATCATGATGACGGCTCTGACCACGATCATCGGCATGATTCCATTGACCTTTGCCAGGCCCAATGAGATGGGGCTCAGTTACAAGAGTTTTGGCCTGACGTTGATCGGAGGCATGACGACCGCGACTTTGATGACCTTGCTGGTGGTGCCGGTGTTTTACACGTTTTTCGATGATGCTCGAATGGTCTTCGGACGGCTCTTTCAAAAAGTCACGCAATCGAAAGCGAGAGCGCCTGAAACAAGTAACTCTGTGGAATCGGGACCCTTGCCATCGATGCCGCCTTAGCGTGTTGCTTCACACCTTTCGCACGCGCTCGCTTCTCTTCAATCGTTCAAAGTTTCAAGCGCTCGTCATTTCAGAACTTTCTTTATTCAACCTCTGCGCTTCGTAGAATAACCCGCGTCATTCGTGTTTTCGGTCGCAAAGCATCCGGCCGAAACGTGTGGCCGTCTCCTTGTATGCGCGAATCTTTGCG
>JBFMDG010000503.1:0-5746 GCA_040754135.1 Verrucomicrobiota bacterium | reverse complement strand
CGAATTCAACTACCAAGGGCCTTCAACAAAAAAGGCCGGAAGCGGTTGGCTTCCGACCCTCTGGTTAATGACGACTGAAATTAAAGGGCGAAGCTGGCCAGGAAAGCACTGCGTTTTTCCACAGCCTGCCAGGTCATGTTCAAGCCCGAGCCGGTGTAGGTTGCAATCTCCGTCAGCGCCGGCACGGCTTCTTTCACCGGCGTCAGCGGCGGATAAAAGACTTCTTCGTTGCCGCACACGTGATCGTTATTTCCAAGGCAACGCGTCGAGACTTCAACGAGGCCGCCGGCTTTTACAGTGGCGCAGGTGCCGCCTTTGCAGTTGCCGAGCGTTATGTCCATCGGCGCGGATTTCGTTTCCACGACTTCCTGAATTAATTTGCCGGCCATCGAACGGACGAATTCGTTCAACGCGGCGGCCTGGGTGGTGTTGGCCTTCGCATCGACAATGACGACCGCTTTGCCGCTGCGCGGCTGGTAACGGAGATCGCCGAGAGTGTCGTCGGTGCGGACGACGGCAATGACGCTCAAGCCATGGAGATCGGTGCCATTCCATGCGCCTTCGCGAACCGACCAGACGAGGATGGCTTCCTTGCCGGTCAACCCCATTTCGGCGTTGGCGAAACAGGGGCCGGTGTAGATATCGCACGAGCGGACTTCCAGATAATGGCCGGAAATACGCGATGCAGCGGGCGGGGCGGCGCAGAGCGTTGCCGCCGTCAGCATGAGGAGAGCAGTTGCTTTCAGGTTCATAGGCAAATTAACGTTTTTTGGCCCGGTTCAGGCCAATCGACGCTCTAAGTTATATAACAGGTCCGTCCCGGGCAACAATCGTTTTTCGAGACGGGCTGGCCGTCTGGACCAAAATTCTCCTGCGTTTTCATGCACCAGTAAATCCCGCTGGAGTATTGGTCATCTCCAGCCCCGTACGGTTCGTAATACATTTCCTTGCTGCACATGTGGCGGCAGGGAAGTTGGATCATGGTCTGTGCGGCAGGCGGTTCAGGTTCGTTCATAAGGTCATTGAGGTTTCAATTTCTCGGAAATTGCACGCGTCAGTTTCTCCGGTTCATCCGTGCCGATGCGCGGTTTCTTTCCGTTGCGGAGGGTGAGCTCGACAGCCTCGAGCCCGGAAATGTTGTAAAGCCAATTGCCGCGGCCAAGGTAACGAATTCCCCATCCATACCACCATTTGTTCCGAGCCGGCTGGCAATGGGCAATCTCCGCAATCGGAAACCGAAACTTGAGCACGCCAACGCCGTAGATCACTTGCAATTCGCTCGCATCCACGGCCACCGTTAATTTGTAAAAAAGCAAGAAGCAAACAAAGACCAACCCGATCGGAAACAGGGCGGCCCACGTCGGAGTGACCGCCGCGATGATGGCAACGCCCACCACAAATCCGATGACGGCCCAAGGAGCCACTTGCGTGTGGCGATACATATCGAACGCATGCTTTGGCCGTGAACCGGATCGATCCTGGCCTCGCGTCAACCGCGCCCATTACACCGTCGAGCGCAAGGGCACGACATTTTTGCTCGACGCGCCCCAACTAGGCTGCCGCAAGGATCGCGCGTTTCACGGCTGTTTTAACGAGCGCCACTTTGTAACCGTTTTGGGAGAGTGGATTGGCCCCTTGCGTGGCGGCCTCGCCAGCCTTGTTGGCGCTGGCCTCATCCACTTTTGCTCCATCCAACGCCTGGCTGGCGCTGCGCGCAACCCATGGTGTCGGCGCCACATGACCGAGCACAACACGCGCGCCGGAGATACTTCCGCCTTTCAACTGGTAGGCGACTGAGGCCGTTACGTACGGCCAATCGAGCCCTCCGCGATGGCGCACTTCATAAGTGGCGTTTTTCAATCCGCTGATGGGAATCGAGATTTCCGTGAGGATTTCATTCGGCTTGAGCGCCGTTTCCCGTTCCTGCTCCGATTTCGGTGTTAGAAAAAATTCTCCGGCGGCAATGCTCCGTTTCTTGCCTTTGGGCCCGACCGCGGTGAACGATGCGCCCAACGCGATTAGCGCCGGCCCCAAACTGGATGGACTGACGAACAAGGCCGGCCCGTCATTGCCGAAAATGGCGTGATACCGATTCTCCCCTTCCCGCACCAGCGACGTCGTGCCCTGCCTGGCGAGGAGCCCGAGCCCATTGCGGAAGTACCAGCAGCGCGGCCGCTGGCACAAATCGCCGCCGACGGTGCCGACGGAAATGATTTGCGCGCTGCCGATGCCACTCACGGCCTGGATCAAGGATGGGAAATGTTGTTTGATGGCGGCATGGTTGGCGAGTTCATCCAGTGTCGTCATCGCGCCAATGGTTACATTCGAGGCCCCGGCTCGAATGCCTTTCAAATCGGCGATTTTCTTGAGGCTGACGACTCGGTTGGGCTGGGTGATCTCCTGTTTAAGCGAGGTCACCAGGTCGGTGCCGCCGGCGAGGATTTCCGTTTGGCCCCATGATTCGCCGAGCAGTGCGGTGGCTTCTTCGAGATTTGAAGGGGTTGCGTATTCAAATGACTTCATGCGATTGCTCCTCCTCTTTGCAGCGCCGCAATCACGCGATCAGGGGTGAGCGGCAGATTGGGCACGCGCACGCCGATGGCGTTGGCTACGGCATTGCCAATGGCCGCGCAGGGCGAAATGACGGGCGGTTCACCCAAACCGATGACGCCGCGATCGTCGTAACCTTTGCCGGTCATCATGTGAACTTTCAGTTGTCCGACATCTTGAATCCCGGCCAATCGATAGAATTCCATGTCGGCATTGAGCATGCGGCCGGTCTTCGCGTCGTAAACGACTTCTTCAAAAAGCGCGGAGGTAATGCCCATGATCAACCCGCCAAACACCTGGCTTTCGGCTGTTTTCATGTCGATGATCAATCCGCAATCCTGAACGGCGACCATTTCATGGAGCGTGACCACGCCGGTTTCGATATCCACAGCGACTTCCGCAATCTGGACGCCGCCCACGCCGTCGCTGATCAGGCCGGCCTGCAAACTTTCAGCCTGAACATTGGCGCCGCGCTTGGTGATGGCCATCGGTCCCATGGCCGCGCAGGCATCTTTCCAGGCGATGCGTTTGCCGGGATCGGCAGCGACGCGGATACTGCCGTCGCGCGCTTCGAGCGCATCAGGTTGAGCGCCGAGCCGGGGCGCCACTTTGCCGAGTAATTCGTTCAAGGCAGCGGTGGCCGCCTGGCGTGAAGAGACCGAAATGCCGCCAATGGTTGTGCTGCCGCCTGACCCTCCGGAACGTGGGTAAGCGTTGCGGCCGATTTCGACTTTGATGGCTTCGAGCGGCAGCCCGAGCGTTTCGGCAACCACAATGCCGACGCAAGTGCGGGCGGCGGTGCCGAGATCCTGTGTACCGATCTTCGCTTCCACCGAGCCATCGGGATTGATGGTAACGTCGCATTCGGAGGGATGGCCTCGTCCGCCCCAGGTGTGAATGCCAATGCCGAGGCCGCGTTTAATCGGACCGGGCTGGGCCGCGCCGCGGAGGTGCGCCTTTTGTTTGTAACCGATGAGTTGAGCGGCGATTTCGAGTTCCTCTTTGTAAACTTCCGGACGGGCTGTGAGATCGAGGTTTTTCAGGATGAATTCGAGTTCATCGATCTTCAGTGCTGCGGCGGTGTCGGCCAGGGCGGCCATGGTGAGGTAACAATTCTGCGGATGCCGCGGAGCGCGCCAGGCCGCGGCACTGCCACGATTGGTGGGAATGCGTTTGGTCGTCTGCCGTTGATTCGGGATTTTGTCGAACACATACGGCATCAAATCCGGCGGACCACCGCTCATGCCGGCGGTGCCCCACACTTCAGATTCGAACGCGGTGATCTTTCCGTCCTTGGTGGCGCCGACTTTGATTTTTGAAAAGCCCGACGGCCGGTTGCCACCGATCATCAATTCCAGATCGCGCTCGAGCATGAGCTTGACGGGACGCCCGGTTTGCCTGGCGAGTGCGGTCGAAATGGTTCCCCATTTGCCGGGATTGAATTTCGAACCAAACCCGCCGCCCATGTACTGGCAATCGACATGGATTTTATTTTGCGGCACCTCCGCGGCTTCGCTCAATCCGCGATCGGCGTAGCCGGAAACATTTTGCGTCGAAGGCCAGACGTAAAGTTCGCCTTCGCGAATCTCGGCGACCTGCCCGTGCGGTTCGAGGCAGCAATGGGTGATGACGGGAATTCCGTAATCGCCGCTATGCACGACATCGGCTTTGGCGAAAGCTTCATCGACATTGCCTTGTTCCTTTTTGCCGGGGTTGCCTTTGGCGAGATCCGGGTTGGTGTCCACCACCTGATGTTCGAGAACTTTGTATTCGACTTTGATTTTGCGGACCGCTTCGTTGGCGGCTTCTTCGGTTTCCGCGGCCACGGCCGCGAGGATTTGTCCGGCAAACTGGACCTCCTGGCCGATGAGCGCCTCGTCGCGCCACGTGGCTTTGACTTTCGGCATCGCGGCGGCTTCGGCCACATCGATGCTGACCACTTGGGCGTGGGCGTGGGGCGAGCTCAGGACCTTGGCCCAGAGCATGCCGGGACGATTGATGTCATAAGAATACTTCGCGGCGCCGGTAGTTTTGGCGGGGCCATCCACTCGGCTGATGCGTTTTCCAATCAACGACCGCTGGTCAGCGGCCGGCCATGCAACTTTAGCCATTAGACAACTCCTTTCGTGGCTTTGGCGGCGTCGGCCGCGGCGAGGACCATCCCCGCGTAGGTGCCGCAACGACAGAGGTTCCCACCCAATCCGCGACGGAGCTGGTCCGGGGTGGCGTTTGGATTTTTGCGCACCATGGCTGTGCAAGCCACGACAAAGCCGGGCGTGCAAAAACCACATTGTTGAGCGTCATGCTCGATGAACGCCTTTTGCACCGCGTTCAATTTTTCTGGGGCGCCAAGCCCTTCGACGGTCGTCACCTTTTTTCCTTCGGCTTCGACGGCCAGAATCGAGCAGGCATAGGCGGGCTGTCCATCGACCAGCACCGTGCAAGCGCCGCAAGTGCCGCGGTCGCAAACTTTCTTGGCGCCGGTGAGATCGAGGCGATTGCGGAGCGCGTCGAGCAGCGTGACGCGCGGTTCGAGATTCAGATTATGGCTTTGGCCATTGATATTGAGTGTGACCGGAATTTCGCCGGGACCAGCGACATTGGATTTTTTTTCAGCTCCTTTGGCCGTCTCCAACGTCGTCGTCAACAGGCCGGTCGCCATGGTGCCGACGCCGAACCCTTTGAGAAAGCCGCGTCGAGTAACATGGGAAGGATGAGAACTGTCGAGTGAATCAGACATGGTCGCCTTTCATCGGTTTGGTCTGAACCAGGAGGACTGGCAACCCGTGTCCCAGGTCAAGCCTCCTGGCCCGTGTTGTCTTGGCTTAATGCGGAGTTGTTGTATTACGCGGCCAAAGGCGGCGCAAGCATTTTATCCTTTGCCACCAAGCCCCGCGGCTTTCGCGCCATGGACCGATCGGATTTTGACCGGCGCCCCCCAAATTTGAGGAACGCCATCGCTTAACGCGATCGCAATCGGAAGAATCGCCTCGGCTCGTTCGTGGTTACCAGGAAGCTGCCAATGGGGTCGGCCGAAACATCGCTCCATTGCCGCAGATCAATCGATTCCTGGAGCGCACCGTATCCGAACCATTCGAGATACAATCCGTTGGTCAGCCGATCGAACCTGGTGAACTTCAGTTCGCCGCTCACTTCAAGGTCGGGCGGAATCGTCACATAAGGCGGCACTCTGAAT
>JBFMDG010000502.1:0-5760 GCA_040754135.1 Verrucomicrobiota bacterium | reverse complement strand
TCACGATGGCACGTTCGAGGAAGTGGAAACTTGTTTCGCCTTATTTCAACAAAGCGATCGGCGGCCGCTGTTATGGGCGAAGTTCAGAGAGTTCTTTCGCCTGGCGAAGGCGAGCCGACTTGTTGACGAACTACTGTTGGACGGCAGCTTTGTGACCGCCAAACCAGATCCTAATGACATCGATTTCGTTGTCGTTGTATCGGCAACGCATGATTTCGCCGCCGATTTGTCGCCAGACGAATACAACCTGCGCGGGCAGGCACGGATGATGTGACCGAGACCGCGGATTTCTTCCAGCAGATAAGAGGGCAGCCTCACCTGCGGAAGGGGATCGTGAGGATACGTTTATGATTGAGAATACGGACCAGCTCATACAGGCCATCGAGCAGATGGGGCGAATGCAGCGCGTGCTGGAGTCATTCAGGCGAGACATCCTGCCGAAGAACCCTAAGAACTTTGCTGTTTTCGCTGAGGGGCCGATCGAGGAGATCGGGAAGCTCCAGGCGGAAATTGACGATTACGTGACTCGGCTGGAAGGTGTCGACTCAAATGTTTAATGAGAGTGAAAACTGGCGCTGGGCAGCCGGGCAGCCGGAGCAGCCGGAGCAGCCGGAGCAGCCGGAGCAGCCGGAGCAGCCGGAGCAAGCTATTGATTCCTTCGGCCCGATTTGGTACGCTCGCGCGGAACGACCGGGTTATGGCGCCTTTCCACAAACGAACGATCGCGGCTCTGGCCGGCGTAGCCATTTTGACTGCGGTTAGCGCGTGGGCGTTTTTTAAGTCCAGGCCTCTCGTTGTTAATGAATCGTTCTTCCAACATGCCCATTGCATCATGGCCACTGGCCTTGCACTGGGAATTTATGCGCAGGAGAATGAAGGCCGATTTCCTTTGCACACGAACGGATATGGCGATGCGCTCCTGCTGCTCCTGCCGCATGGGGCTTTTCCTGAAAGCCTCACCGGACCGGGGTTTGATGCGGCGATTTTTGAGAGGGCATCGCATTC
This sequence comes from Verrucomicrobiota bacterium, assembly GCA_040754135.1. GTDB lineage: Bacteria > Verrucomicrobiota > Verrucomicrobiia > Limisphaerales > SIBE01 > JBFMDG01. The sequence continues at coordinate 4,755 of JBFMDG010000502.1, read as the reverse complement.
CGGAGGCGATGTTCCCGAGAATCAATGCGGCCGCGTTTACATTCCCGGCTTGAGCGAGACGAACAATCCGGCGATCGCAATTTTCTTCGATAAACTGGCCAGCCCGGGCGGTGACCATTGCCATTTCTTCCATCGATTCACCGCGCCCATGGGACGCGAGGTCTGGACGATCGGTGGCTCTCGGCGTTTCATTCTCGAGCGCGATTGGCCATCTTTTATGAATGAACAACTGGCGTTGCTGGTTGAGGCCGGTTTCACCGGAACAGCGGCGGAACAGTTCTATGCCGAGACGAAAACGGCTTCGAAAAGGTGAGACAAACATCGTCGGGAATGTCGAGAAGCTGAAATGGATACCGGCTCAGTTTAAGACCAATTTGAACCCGCGATTTTGACGTGCACCGGACGTGCGGCCAAGGGCAGATTGGGCCCACCTGCACACGCCGCAATCGGGCGAGCGCCCTGTCAGCATTCGCGCCGAGTTCCTACCGGCCCAGTCGTTGCACAAACTTCCCGATCCGGTCCACGGCAATTTGGATCTGGTCAAGCGCCGTGGCGAAGCAGCAGCGCAGATAACCTTCCCCGCTCGGTCCGAAGGCGCTGCCCGGGACGCAGGCGACCTTCTCTTCACGCAGCAGCCGCACGGCAAATTCCTTCGAGCTTAGCCCGGTCGAAGCCACACAGGGAAATGCGTAAAACGAACCGCGCGGCAAATGACAGCTCAGGCCTGTGTCATTGAACGCCTTGACAATGAAATTACGCCGCAGACGGTATTGCTCGCGCATCTCGGCCGTGTCGGGTTCACCGCGCAAAATCGCCTCCAGCGCCGCTTCCTGGCTGATAATGCTCGCGCAAAGCATTGAATATTGATGGATGCGCATCATGGCATCAATCAAGGGCGCCGGCCCACAGGCGTAGCCAATTCGAAATCCGGTCATCGCATACGCTTTCGAAAACCCATGCAGAAAGATGGTCCGCTCACGCATGCCCGGCAGCGACGCAATGCTCACATGTTCTCCTTCAAAGGTGAGCTCGGAATAAATTTCATCGGTGATCACAAGCAGATTATGCCGAAGCACGACTTCCGCGATGCGGAGCAATTCCATCCGAGTCATGGTGCCGCCGGTCGGGTTGGTGGGAAAATTCAGAATCAGCACTTTGCTTCGCGGCGTGATCGCCGCGGCAATGGCTTCGGCTGTGACCGCAAATCCGTTCTCCGCTTTGCAGGAAACGGCGACCGCTTTTCCAAAGGCGAGGGCGATGCTGGGGGAATAACTGACATAACACGGTTCATGGTAGAGCACTTCGTCGCCGGGATTGACCAAGGCCCGCAGCGCGATATCGAGCGCTTCACTCACGCCGACCGTGATCAGGATTTCATTGGCGGGATGATACCGAACTGCGAAATGGCGATCGATGCTTTCGCTGATCGCCTCGCGCAGTTTCAGCAAGCCGAGGTTGGACGTGTAGCTGGTGCGGCCTCGTTCGAGCGCGTAAATGGCGGCCTCGCGAATATGCCAGGGCGTAGCGAAGTCCGGTTCACCCACACCCAGTGAGATGACGCCAGCCTGGCTTTGCACCAGGTCGAAAAACTCACGAATGCCCGAACGGGGAATTCCCCGGACGTGCGCGGCGACAAATTGTTCGGCTTGAAATGGCTCAGCCATGACTCCATGGAAACAACCCGCGAGCCCGGGGCAAAGGAAAAACTGCATGCCTCCGCGAAAGCGCGAAAGCCGGAATGCCCACTCGAAATCGGAGTGGCGACCCGGTTCCGTTGCGGTTAAAAAGGCTGTGGCCTCCGTGTCATAGGGCGCCGTTGATTCCGTTGAACGGAGTTGAAGCCTATGAATGCCCCAACCCAATTTCGGTGCCCCCAATGCGCGCAACCCATTTCCCAAGGTGTGAAAGGCCTTTGCCCTAATTGCCTCGCTCTGGTGGCCTTCGGTCCGGATGAGAGCAGCACGCAAACGGTCGTGTCAGCTACATCGCCCTCCGATGCCGAGGCAGGCCTTGTGGCCGCGCCGAAATTGGAACCCAGGCCCCTCTTATCCGGCAATGCGCGCTATTTCGGCGATTACGAATTGCTCGAGGAAATCGCCCGCGGCGGAATGGGAGTGGTGTTCAAAGCGCGGCAAAAGAGCCTCAACCGGCTTGTGGCCGTGAAGATGATTTTAGGCGGGCAACTGGCCACCGAATCCGACGTGAAGCGGTTTCACACCGAAGCCGAAGCCGCCGCCAATTTGCAGCACCCGAACATAGTCGCGATACACGAGGTCGGTGAACATGAAGGCCGCCATTATTTTTCGATGGAATATGTCGCCGGAAAGAATCTCGCTCAGTGGATTGATCACAAGCCGATGTTGCCCGCGTCCATTGCGCCGTTGCTTCGCAAACTGGCATGGGCGGTTCACTACGCCCATCAACGCGGAACGCTTCATCGCGATCTCAAACCACACAACGTGCTCGTGGATGAGCAGGGCGAACCGCACATCACCGATTTTGGTTTGGCCAAGCGGGTGAAGGAAGCAAGCGACCTGACTCAAACCGGCGCCATTATGGGCAGTCCGAGTTACATGTCGCCGGAACAGGCATTGGGCCAACAAAGCGAGGTTGGCCCGGCGAGCGATGTCTATTCGCTGGGCGCGATGCTTTATGAAATGCTGACCGGTCAACCGCCATTTCGCGGCACGACACCGCTGGAAACATTGCGCGCGGTGCTCGAACAGGAACCGGTCGCGCCCTCCAAACGCAACAGCAAAGTGCCGGGCGATCTGGAAACAATCTGCTTGAAATGCCTCGACAAAAAACCGGAGCGCCGATACGCCAGCGCCCGCGCGCTGGCCGAGGATCTCGAGCGCTTCCTGCGTCATGAACCGATTGTCGCCCGTCCGGCAGGCCTGCTTCACAAGATCTGGACCTGGATGCGTCAGCATCCGTGGGCTTTAACCGGCGCAGCCTCTTTGCTCGTGCTTGGATTGACCGGATTGGCCTACGGGCTTTGGGAGCAAAATCGAGCGTTGAGCTGGGCCATGGCGAATGGCCGGCCAGCCACGATGGAAAAAAGCTGGCCCTTCGCCTGGTCCAACTGGAATCTTGCCATTTTGATGAACGGTGTCTTTTTCGCCCCGTTCGTATTTGCCGATTTTGTGGATCGGAAACGCCGGCATTTGAAATTCGCCACGGCTCATCTCACCGCTTACAGCTCCATAGGCGTCCTCGAAATTTTTCTCGGCCTGCTGCTCACCGTGCGCACGGTCAAGCATTTCGTCTGGGGTGCTATTCAAATGGATTTCGAAGCTCGCACCATCGGCGCCGCGGCCATCTGGATCGTTGGTCCTTGTTGGTTTGGCGCCCTGCTTCTTTGGCACGCTGTGCTTGAAGCCCGTCGGGCTCGCTATGGAGAAATGCGCTCAGATGAGGGCGAGCTTTTTCCTCCTGCACACTCCAAAACCACCGTCGAACAACATCAACTGGCCAATGCGATCTTCATCGTCGCTCTCGGGCTCGGCTTCCTCGATTGGATCGTCGGGCGGAGTTCTCCAGCCGGACATTTCCACGGTTCGTTGCAATGGGCGTTGACGGCCACTTGCTCGCTCACCGCAGTCGCTTGCTTTTTTGCTTACCGCACCTCGAAGGAAGCGTTTCGCCACGTCGGATTGTTTTTTGGCGGCCTGGCCACAGTCGGGGTTGCGGTCATTTCCCAGCAGGCATTTGCCGATGATTGGGCCAGTGGCGGGCAATCAGGCTACGCGGCATGGGCGCAGCCGCTGGCTGTGCTCGCCGGAGTCATCAGTGGCTGGTGGTTGATGAGCAGCAATCGACGGCGCACCGGAAAGACTTTGACCATCGCCGCGGAAAAACTCTGGCCGCGACTCGATGAGAAACGGCTTGGCTGGTTTGTTTATTTCATCGCGCTTGCGCCACTGATTTACGGATTGCTGCGCGCCGACCGCGGATCGGAAGTGAATGGGTTCGTCAATCCGTTCTACGGCATCCTGGCCGGCTGGTTATGCAGTTTCCTCCCCGTGCAATGGCTCTGCTGGCGCGCGGCCGCAGGAGCGGAACGCCGCGCTCGTGGCCACACGCTGATCATCGAATGCATCACACTCGGTTTGCTGGCGTTCAATCATCCGAGCCGCCTCATCGAAGTGCTCGGATCGATGCTGGCTTGGCTGGCGGTTGGCATTTTAATTGTCGCCGCCATGTTCTTCGTTGATCGCCGGCTCGGTCGTATGACAAATCGAGCCGTGTCCGTATGATTTGAATGCCGCCTTGCGAAAAACAAACCCCTCAACTTTTCCGTCACAGTGCCCGGACAAATCCGTTGAATGGTTGTGAAGCCTATGAGCACACAAACGCAAAACCAATGTCCGCAATGCGGCCAGCGCATCTCGGCCGGCGTCAAAGGGCTCTGCCCTAATTGCCTGGCGCTGGTCGCCTTCGCCCCTGAGCAAAGCAACACGCAAACAACCGTCTCGGATACGTCCCGACCAGTCAGAACCGATGTCCTGCTCTCAGCCGAGGCCAAGCCGTTGTTGTCCGGGAACGCGAAGTATTTCGGCGATTACGAATTGCTCGAAGAAATCGCCCGCGGCGGCATGGGAGTGGTGTTCAAAGCGCGGCAAAAGAGCCTCAACCGGCTTGTGGCGGTGAAGATGATTTTAGGCGGGCAACTGGCCACTGAAGCCGACGTGAAACGGTTCCGCACCGAAGCGGAAGCGGCGGCCAATTTGCAGCACCCGAACATTGTGGCCA
>JBFMDG010000501.1:0-5767 GCA_040754135.1 Verrucomicrobiota bacterium | reverse complement strand
GTTGAGCGGCGCTATTTGGCGAATGCCGTAAATCCAACAGGCGCGCAATCGAACGGCATTCGTTGCGGCCGATCGGTCCTCGTTGAAATACTGACGCATGAGTTTTGCGAGCCTGCGGATTCAACATTGGCCCATCCGAATTCTATGCGGCGCTCTCCTCGCCGCCGCCGTTTCTTGTTCCACCGATCATGATTTTCAAGTCGGCCCGATTTCAGGAAACGGGCATGTCGTCGCCACATCGCAGTTGATCCGGCCAGCCGGTCAGATGGTCGAATTTGACGGGCGCCCCGTCGATCTCGACATCACTCCCGATGGAAAGCGCCTTTTTGCCAAAGATCATCGCGGCCTGGTGGTCATCGATCCGGTCACAATGCGCATCTTGCAGGAGTTGCCTTTCCCTGAGGGCGGGCCATCGACGCATGGCATCGCGGTGAGCGCAGATGGGCGACGCGTCTTCGTGAGTAGCGCGCAGAATGAAATCTGGGAGGCGGAACTCGATCATGCGGATCGTTACAACTGGAAACGAAAAATCTCCGTGCGCGGGCCATCCGGGCAAGGAGCCGCGCATGTGGCCGGCCTTGCTTTGAACCGCGATGCATCGCGGTTGCTGGCTTGCTTGTCTCGAAATAATTCATTGGCGGTGTTGGACCTGCCCAGCGGCCGGTTGCTCGCGGAAATTCCGACGGGCGTGGCTCCATACGATGTGCTCTTGTCCAACGATGAACGCTTCGCATTTGTTTCGAACTGGGGCGGGCGGCGGGCCAAAGCAGAGGATCGAACTGCCCCTTCCTCAGGAACAGACACTGTGGTCGATGAACGCGGCATAGCCAGCACCGGGACGGTTTCCGTTTTGGACCTCGAAACGCAACGCGAAGTTTCGCAAGTCGCTACCGAACTGCACCCTTCGGATTTGCAACTCAGTCCGGACGGAACCCGGCTTTTCGTGGCCAACGCCAATTCTGATTCCGTCAGCGTCATCGATGTCGCCGCGCGTCGCGCGATCGAGACCATCGTCGTGCGCCCCTCTGCTGATTTGCCGTTTGGAAGCGCTCCCAATGCGCTGGCGCTCTCTGCCGATGGCCGACAACTTTTTGTGGCCAATGGCGGCAATAACGCGGTGGCCGTGGTGTCGTTGGCCGCCGAAAAATCTGGCGGCCAGCGTCTCGAAGGATTTATTCCCGCGGCGTGGTATCCCGGCGCACTGGTCGCGCGGGGAGAAACGTTGTTTGTGGCCAACATTAAAGGCATTGGCTCGCGCGCTCGGCGTTCGACTGAGAAGGGTTGGAACTCGCATCGGCATCGCGGTACGATTCAGAAAATCCCAATGCCAGACTCGTCGCAGTTGCGCGCGCTAACGCAGCAAGTGCGGGAGGACGCGCGCGTGCCCCAGGTGTTGCGGGCCTGGGAGCGGAGCCAGGCGCGTCGCGCGCCTGTGCCTGTGCCGAAACGCCTGGGAGATCCCTCGGTGTTTCAACATGTCGTTTACGTCATCAAGGAAAACCGGACCTACGATCAGTTGTTTGGCGACCTGCCGCAGGGCAATGGCGCTCCCGAACTTTGTATTTTCGGGCGCGAAGTCACGCCCAATCATCATGCATTGGCCGAGCAGTTTGTGTTGCTCGACAACTTCTATTGCAATGGCGTGCTCTCGGCGGACGGACATGCCTGGGCCACCGAGGGGAATGTGACCGATTATCTCGAGAAGTCTTTTGGCGGATTCACGCGCAGTTACACCTGGGGGGACGATCCCATCTCGTCTTCGTCCTCCGGTTTCATCTGGGACAACGTGCTGGCGCACGGCCTGAGTTTCCGCAACTACGGCGAAATGGATTACGCCGAGCCGATCCCGCAGAATCTTTCCTTCGAGAGCATGTACCGTGAATTTCGCGCCGGATCGCGCCTCGCTTTTACGCAGAACATCGGAATCGAGCGGTTGCGTCGATATTCGAGCACCAATTATCCCGGGTGGAACATGAAGATTCCTGACGTGTTGCGCGCTGCCCGTTTCCTCGAAGAATTAAGAAGCGCGGAGGAACGAAATGAGTTTGCAAATCTCACCATCATTTTTCTGCCGAACGATCATACGTCAGGAACTTCGCCCAAAGCCCCCACACCACGCGCCCAGGTGGCGGATAACGATCTTGCTCTCGGCCAGATTGTCGAGGGCATCACGCGCAGCCGTTTCTGGCCGCGCACGTGCATCTTCGTGATCGAGGATGATCCGCAGGATGGATTCGACCACGTGGATGGACATCGCTCGATTTGCCTGGTCATCAGCCCTTACACCAAACGCGGGAAGGTCATCAGCCGCTTTTACAATCAGACTTCCGTGCTTCATACGATGCAACGAATCCTCGGTTTGCCGCCCATGAACCAAATGGATGCGATGTCGCCGCTGATGACCGAATGTTTCACGGGCAAAGCGGATTTGACACCTTACCAATCGCTGCCGAACCGCGTGCCATTGGATGAATTGAACCCGGAGACCGCCACATTGACCGGGCCAGAATTGCATTGGGCGTTGAAAAGCCTCGAGCAGGATTTCGCGAAGTTCGATCGCGCCGATGAAGATTTGCTCAACCGCATTCTCTGGCATTCCGTCAAAGGCGTGGCGGCGCCGTATCCGGTTCACCTCGCCGGGTCCCATGGACGCGGGTTGAAAAAGCTCGGACTGAAACTCGATGCTTTGGCCGCGGAGGATGACGATGATGATTGAGCCGAGCCACGGATCACGCACGGTGCGGCAGAGCCGCAGGAGTTTTAAGAGCCAACGATGATAGACGGGTGCAACACGGGTGCTGTGAAATAGGCAGGGCAAAGAATGAGTGACGGCGCACTTCCGGTGGATCTTGAAACTCAAAATGAGGGCATAGGCACTCACGCTTGGCTTGCGCATTTGCTGAGCGCGGCGCAATGTCAGGGCCGACATCACCATGAAAATCTTCGCCTGCCAAACCAACATTGTTTGGGAAGACAAAAAGGCCAACTTCAAACGAGTCCGCCAACTGTTGGCCAACACCGCCATTCCGCCGGGCAGCCTCATCGTCCTTCCGGAAATGTTTCCCACCGGTTTCAGCATGAACGTCGAAGCCACGCGCGAGGATTCGCCATCAGAGACGGAAGCGTTCCTCCGAACCATGGCGCGCGAGTTTCAATGCTTCGTCGAAGGCGGTCTCGTCAGCGCCGGTTCCGATGGGCATCCGCGCAACCAGGCGGTGGTGTTTTCGCCGCAGGGCGATTTGCTGGCGCGCTATTCGAAAATTCATCCCTTCTCGCTCGGAGGCGAGTCCCAGCATTACACCGCGGGAACGGAGTTGGTCACATTTGATTGGAATGGAACCTCAGTTTGTCCGTTTGTTTGTTATGATCTGCGTTTTCCGGAAATCTTTCGCGCTGGCGTCCAACGTGGAGCCCAGGTTTTCACCGTCATCGCCAACTGGCCGGTCAAGCGCATCCAACATTGGGTCACTTTGCTTCAGGCACGAGCGATAGAAAATCTCGCCTATGTCATCGGAGTAAACCGTTGCGGGACGGATCCGAAATATCTCTACACCGGCCGCACCATGGTGGTGGATCCGCACGGAGAAATCATCGCGGAATTGAACGACGAGGAAGCAATCCTCGAATCCGAAATTCTGCCGGAGAAAGTCCTGAGCTGGCGCGCGGAATTTCCCGCCTTGCGCGATATGCATTGGCGGCCGTAACGGCTGCGTTCGCCCTTGCGTCAGAACTCACCGCATTTTAACGGCGCGCTCCGCTGACGCTCGTTGAACAGGTTTTCGGCATGAAATAAAAACGGGCTGCTCATGTTCGAGCAGCCCGTTTCGAGTTTGCAAATGGGTCGAGCGGATTACTTGCGCAACCGGAAAAACTGTTGCGCTTTGCTGGTTGTAACCGTTGCCGTGTTCACATCTCCCTGGGTTTGGAACGGAACAACAGTCCAGTTCGCGCCGGGCAATTGGTCCGCACTTTCGAGCACAAAACCCGCCGCGCTGGCCGGCCAAGTGAGCGTAATGCTCGTTCCATTGCGCGCGAAATCGAGCGCCGGCGCTTCCGATCCTCCGATGGTGAACGCGCGAATTCCGTTGTTGGAATTGAGGGCAAACACGCGGTTGCCCGCAATGACCACTTTGCCTCCGAACACCGCGTTGGGATTATCGACGGTGAACGCGGCGGTATCCACGAGCACCGGTCCGCGATTCAGATCCGACAGGTCATAGAGATCCACCGTATCGGCGCCGTTCGGATTCACGTTCAAGCCCGCGAGCCATTTCCCATCGTTGCTGAAACTGAAGTTGCTGAAATGTTCCGTCGGCAGATCCGCGTAAGTGCGCACGAGCTTGCCACTGCGGGTGGCGAGATCAAATTCCCATTGATAGAGCGGCTCGAACTGGTTCTTGCCCCAGAACGTGTCCTCATCCCCAAATGCCGTGCCGAGCGAGAAATCGTCGGAACGCGCATCAGTCTGCACGATGACTGGATTGAAATTTACGCCATCGGTGGTGACGAGCATCACAACGAACGTGCCGCGTGTTTCGAGCAGGATTTGCGTATTGGCTCCGCTGCCGCGCACCGTCAGGTTCTTGCCATACTGCGCGTTGACAGGATTGCCCACATAAGCGGTGGTCGGTTCGGCCGATTCATCGGCCCAGCGGTAAACGCGCAGGAACGAAGTGGACGTGGTGCCGGAAGTGGAACCGAAATTTGCGGCGTAAATTGCGCCATCATCGGCCACGGCAATGCGGCTGAGCGGGAATGTTCCGCCGGAAATGCCGGTCGTCTTCAATTCTCCCACCTCGCTGCCGGCGGCCGCATCGAGAATGGCAATCTTCCGGATGTCCGTGCTGTTGGCGCGCGCCACGACCAGCAAGTGGTCGGTGGTTGGATTGTAAGCCAGGCCGCGCTCGAGATCGCGCAAGGAAGCGGTGTTGTTGTAACCGGTGATGTAATCCCGTTCGCCCGGGAGAATGGTCCAGAGCGGCTGCAAGGTGCCCGGCGCGGTGCGCACGGTGACGCGCGCCGAATAGGATTCAACTTCGCCGGCGTCGTTCCTGATGACCAAACTGTAAAAGCCTTCATTGGCAACGGTCACATTGTTCAAGGTCAATGTGGTGGCATTCGAATTCGGAAGATCGGTTCCCACCAGATCGGCGCGGCTCGCGCGATAACGCCACGCGTAGGTCGCAGGCGAACTCGATGTTCCGGCCGCCTCGAGACTGACGGTGGTCGCCGGGTCCACGACCATATCGGAAGGATTCATTGTAATCCGTGGCAGACCGGGGCGGGCGGGGTAATCCAGTTGTTCCGGAGTGAGTGCGGTGTTGTGGATACGGACGCGATCGAGCAAGCCCTTGAAGTAACGCGTATCGCTTTCCATGCCGATGAGGAGACTCGGGCTGCCCGAGCTGCTGGCCGCGCCCGTTCCGGTGCGATTCACCGTTTGCATGCGCACGCCATCCAGATGGAAATGGAGCCGGGAAAAATCTTCACAGACCACGGCGATATGATGCCAGCGGTTATCGTTGGGAATTCGCACGCTGCTGCCGATGTCCTGCGTCCCGAAAATGGTGGTGTGCAAGGTGCGGTTTGCCGCGATGGAAAATGAGACACGCGGTCCCGGGCCGGCCGTGCGGAAGAGGACCATGCGTTCATTGATCAAACGCGTCGGCAGCTTGACCCAGGCTTCCAGCGTGTAATTCGTGCCGTTGGCGCCCAGATCAATCGTGCCGGCTGGCAACGTCACGTTCACGCGATGTCTGACGGAAGG
>JBFMDG010000500.1:0-5771 GCA_040754135.1 Verrucomicrobiota bacterium | reverse complement strand
AGCGTTGCTCGACATCCCGCGCGTCGGCTGTTTGAACGTGCATACGTCGTTGCTCCCGAAATACCGGGGCGCCGCTCCAATTCAATGGGCCCTTCTGAATGGTGAAAGTGAAACCGGCGTCACGATCATGAAAATGGATGCCGGGCTCGACACCGGCCCGATGCTTGCGCAAGCAAAGACCCTCATCGAGCCGGCCGATAATGCGCAGACGCTGCACGATCGGCTCGCCACCATGGGTGCCGCACTTCTGCTGCGGACGATTCCCGAGTATTTGGAAGGCCGAATCCAACCACAACCGCAACCCGCGGAAGGTGTCAGTTACGCGCGGAAAATTTCCAAGGAAGACGGACGGATCGATTGGTCGAAGCCGGCCAAATCCATTTGGAATCGGCTGCGCGCTTTCACCCCGTGGCCGGGAGTGTTCACCTTTTGGCCAAAGGAAAATCAACCGCGCCTTCTGAAAATCTGGGAAGCGGCGCCACTGGAACACAATTCCGGCAAACCGGGTGAAATTGTTTCGGCGGACAAAACCGGGATTGTGGTCGCCTGCGGCGAAGGAACGCTGCGCATCACTTTGCTGCAAGTGGAAGGAGGGCGCAGAATGAATGCGGCCGAGTTTTTAACGGGCCACGCGCTTCACCAAGGCGCCAGGTTTCAATGAGCCGGCGGGCGGGAATCGTCGCTTGATTGGGTTCGCGCATTGAGGCGGGCTTTGAATTCAGCGTGCGCCGGACTTTCCAGCCCCAACTCGATCACCTGCAGAATGCGCGCGGCATTTTGCGCCAGCAACGCAGGCAAGTCGAGCCATAGCCCGGGAAAAATCCGGCTGCGATAAATCTGTTCAGCGTCGGGAACGTTCGGCACATAAGCATCCTTCTCCAGAACGAACCAATCGAGAGCAGAGTCGATCGTGCGCCAGACGAGATACTCACGCACACCGGCGCGCCGATAAACCCGCAGTTTGTCACGCAAATCGATGGAGACATGGCTCGAAGTAATTTCGGCAATGAGTTCAGGTGGACCGGTCAGATAGCCCTCGGTATCCACGCTCGATATCCCTCCTTTTTCAGGATCGATGCGCAACAATGCATCCGGTTGCAGCACATTATCCGGGTCAAGCCGAATCGTGGCATTCGCCGCTGCTTTACAACCGGGAGTGAAAGCAGAGTAATGGCTCAGCCACATATGAATCAAAGAATCCGGTTCGGCATGAATCAGGCGAACTGGCGATCCCATATAAACGATCCCTTCGATGAGTTCCGCCTTCTTCAGATGCGGCATCGCTTCGTAGCGCCGCAGGAATTCGCTGGCGATGAGCAGATCCCCGTTTTCCAGTGGCTCGACCTTCTGGGATGGTGCCGAACGTCGCTGTTCCTCAGAGGGCATATTCAGAACCGCGGACATGACATCAACCTAAGACATTCGCGGCCAGAGTCGAGGTTATTTCCCCGTTCACTTCCGCAGCCGACTGACTCGCTGCAAAATAACTGATGGCAGCGGTTTCTGGACGGCGCAAGCTTAAGAGCCTGCCTGAAAAGATGTTTCCACCGCGATCCGCAACCATCGCGCAAACCTTCCCAAATAAAAGTTGTCCTGCCGTTTCGTTCGCGGCAATCTTTTCGGCCTTATGCAGCAGGTGAATCTGGGCATTATCGGCGGCGGCACCGTCGGCGGCGGCGTTTATCAGGCCTTGCACCGCAACGGCGCGCTCATGGCATCGCGCCTTGGGGTGCGCCTGCACGTCGCCAAAGTGGCCGTGCGCGATCTTCAAAAAGCCCGCGCCGTTCACATTCCTTCCGCACTGCTGACCACGGATTGGGAAAGCGTGGTTCACGATCCGTCTGTTCAATTGATCGTCGAGTTGATCGGCGGCACCACGACCGCGCGCACCATTGCGCTGACCGCGCTTAAACTGGGAAAACCGATCATCACCGCCAATAAAGCGCTGCTTTCGGCCCACGGCGAGGAACTCTTTGCCACGGCCCAGCAACACGGCGCCAATCTCTATTATGAAGCCAGTGTTGCCGGGGGAATCCCGATCATCAAAGTACTGCGAGAAAGTCTCATCGGGAACCGGTTCACGCGCATTTACGGCATTGTCAATGGCACCTGCAATTACATCCTCACCCGGATGAACGAGGAAGGCGCCGATTTTGCCGAGGTCCTGGCCGACGCCCAGCGGCTCGGTTATGCGGAAGCGGAACCTTCGCTGGATATCGATGGCCACGATGCCGCTCACAAAACCGGCATTCTCGCATCGCTGGCCCACGGATTCTGGGTGAACCCAAACCAGATTTATGTCGAGGGCATCCGCGCCATCACTCAACTCGATATCAAATTTGCTGGTTTGCTCGGCTACACAATCAAGCTGCTCGGCATCGTTAAAAAGATCGAATCCGCCGGCCGCGCCCGAAACGGTTCACGCATTCAAGTTTCCGTTTATCCCGCCCTGATCCCCAATGCCCATGTCCTGGCCAGCGTCAATCACGTGTTCAATGCCATCCTCGTCCGCGGCGACATCGTCGGCGACACCCTCTACTACGGCCGCGGCGCCGGTCAGGATGCCACTGCCAGCGCGGTCTTGAGCGACCTGGCCGATGCCGCGCTCAACCTGAAGTGTGGCAGCAAAAGCCGCATTCCCCCTTTCGTGCCGCACGAGTGCGAAGGCGCCGTCCTCGAGATGGATGAAGTGATTTCCCGTTATTATTTGCGATTAAGTGTGATTGACAAGCCGGGCACGCTCGCCAAAATCGCCGCCATTTTGGGCCAGGCCAGAATCGGCATCTCTTCCGTGATTCAACCGGAAGGGCACGAAGGCGAAAGCGTTCCGCTGATCCTGATGATCCACGACGCCTCGAACGCGGCGATGAAAAAAGCGCTGGCGCGAATCAGCCGCTTGCCGGTCGTCAAAGGCGCGCCGATGATGATCCGCGTGGAGGCGTTTGAGTGAGTTGGGTTGAAGAGTTGGAGAGTTGAAAAGTTAATTTTCATGAACGAACGATGTGCGAGTGGAACAATTCGGGATCAAGAGGCCTCAAACTTAGCCAGGCTCACCGCGCCTGCGTGCCCTTGCCATCATCACCTTCGTAACTCCTTTTACGGGGTAACAAACCAATGACCGCGCCCGCTTCTCCGTCGCCACTGACGCAACCTTGGCGCGGTGTGATCGACCGTTACGCGCGATACCTGCCGGTCACCAGCGCAACTCCTGTCATTTCCCTGAACGAAGGGAACACGCCGCTCATCCGCGCGGACAATTTTGTGCAATCCATTGGCGGTCAATTCGAGCTCTGGCTCAAATTTGAAGGGCTGAATCCAACGGCTTCCTTCAAGGATCGCGGCATGACTCTGGCCATCTCGAAGGCAAAAGAGCGCGGCGCGGAAATCGTGATTTGCGCCAGCACCGGAAATACCTCCGCCTCGGCCGCCGCCTACGCCGCTCGCGCCAAAATGAAATGCGTCGTGCTCCTGCCCCACGGCAAAATCGCTTTAGGGAAACTGGCTCAGGCTCTCATGTACGGCGCCGTCACCGTCGCAGTGGAAGGGAACTTTGATGAAGCCCTCCGCATTGTGCGCGAGCTCGGCGAAACCGGCCGTGTTGAAGTGGTCAACAGCATTAACCCAGTCCGAATCGAAGGACAGAAAACCGCCGCATTCGAAATTTGCGATCACTTGGGCCGCGCGCCCGATTTCCATTTCCTGCCCGTGGGGAACGCTGGAAACATCACTGCTTATTGGCGCGGGTTTAAGGAATACCTCTCCGCCGGGCGCGCCGATCGGTTGCCCCGCATGTTTGGTTTTCAAGCCGCCGGCGCTGCCCCGCTCGTGGACGGGCATCCGATCGAGAATCCGGAGACAGTCGCTTCCGCCATTCGCATTGGCAACCCGGCGAGTTGGGACGGCGCCGTGAATGCCCTCCGGGAGTCGAACGGTCACATTGGGAAAGTGAGTGACGAACAGATTCTCGAAGCCTACACACGCGTAGCGCGCGCCGAAGGCATTTTTGTGGAGCCGGCAAGTGCCGCACCTTTGGCAGGACTCATCCAATGTGCTCGCTCAGGCCTCATACCTGACGGCAGTGTCGTCACCGCCATCATGACCGGGCACGGATTGAAAGATCCCGACACGGCCATCAAAGTGGCTGGATTTGAACCGCTGGTCGCGCCGCCTGACACTTACGCGGTCATGAAAGCAATCGGATTGTGATGACACGCCGTTCGAAATTCTTTTGGGAGTCCAAGGTGGCTAAAATCAAGCGCGCCGTTTAAGTCGGCAAATTCCTCCGATGTCTCTGATTGTTCAAAAGTTTGGCGGCACTTCTGTCGGAAGTACCGATCGCATCAAAAATGTCGCGGCGCGTGTCGCTAAATACCGCGCGGCCGGCGACAAAATCGTTGTGGTCGTTTCCGCCATGAGCGGCGTGACGGATGGCTTGATCAAAATGGCCAAGCAGATCATGCCTTTGCCGAGCGAACGGGAATTGGACGTGTTGCTGGCGACCGGCGAACAAACCACGATTGCTCTCACCGCCATGGCACTGCATGCCCTCGGAGTCGAGGCGATGTCGCTCACCGGCGCTCAGGCTGGCATTGTCACAGACGGCGTGCACACGAAAGCCAAGATTCAAAACATCACGCCGAAACAAGTGCATTCGCTGCTCGACTCAGGCAAAGTGGTCATCGTCGCCGGTTTTCAAGGCCAGACCCCCGAAGGCCAAATCACCACCCTCGGTCGCGGCGGGTCAGACTTGACGGCCATCGCGCTGGCAGCGGCGCTGAAAGCGGATCTTTGTCAGATTTACACCGATGTAGATGGAGTTTTCACGGCCGATCCGCGCATTGTGCCGGACGCACGCAAACTGGACGAAGTTTCCTACGATGAAATGCTGGAGCTGGCCAGCGCGGGCGCCAAGGTGATGCAGTCGCGCTCGGTCGAGTTCGCCAAAAAATTCGGGGTCGTGTTCGAAGTGCGCTCCAGTCTTAACGAAAACCCAGGTACGATTGTGAAAGAAGAAACCGCAAGCATGGAGGCCGTCGTCATTCGCGGCGTGTCTCTCGACAAAAATCAGGCCAAGGTCACCCTCGTGGCCGTGCCCGACAAACCCGGCGTGGCCGCGGGCATTTTCAATGCCCTGGCCGGCGCCGCCATCAATGTGGACATGATCGTGCAAAACGTCAGTCATGGCGCCGGAACTCCAGCCACCGATCTTTCCTTCACGGTGGACAAGGCCGATTTGTTGAAAGCCACCCGCGTGATCGATTCACTAAAGGCCGAAGTCGGATACAAGGAAGTCATCGCCGACGAAAAAATCGGCAAGCTATCCATCGTGGGCGTCGGAATGCGCAGCCATTCGGGCGTCGCAGCCAAAATGTTTGAAACCCTGGCGCGTGAAGGAGTGAACATTGAGATGATTTCCACGAGTGAAATCAAAATCTCCGTCGTGATTGACATCACGCGGGGCGAACAGGCCATGCGCGCGGTGCACGAAGCGTTTTTCGGCAAGTGATTTTCTGAACGGGAGTTGAACGAGGACCTCGGCAGCTCGCATCTCGGATTTCCTGCCAATATTCTTAGCCGAGCGCCCGCCCTGCGTCTTTACTCGTGGAGTATGGCGTGATGGCGACAGCCCATTCTTCGCGCCTCGAGGCCAATGCGTTTCCAACTCGTGCCCGATCAGCAATGCCTTTCGCTTTTTCGATTCGAGGTTTGTTATTGAAGGGCAAAATGAATTTTTTCATTTTCCAAAAACTTTTTTGCAACAAACCGATTCG
>JBFMDG010000499.1:0-5772 GCA_040754135.1 Verrucomicrobiota bacterium | reverse complement strand
CGTTTCGGGTCACAAAGTGTTTCGAGCTCGGAATCTGAAATACCGTGCATCGCAAGCCCGACCATGAATCTGACCACTTCGGGTGGTGTCAGGTATTGACCAAGTTCCTTCTCGTCAATGAATGAGTCGGCGAGAAACTTTCCAAATACCTCGTTCAGAATGTCGAAACCGGAAAAGTTGAACGACGAAGTCTGCCGTTGGAGTGTTTCAAAACAATCTATCAACTCACCGGCCAACTCGTTTTCTTGCGGCTTCAATTTCAACTCGAAATCCCTCGTGTCCACGGAGTGAGCGAGGGATTCTGGCAAATGCTCCCGAACCGTGCTATCCACATGCTCCTTCAAACTTTCCGCAAGACTGTGCCCATTGTGCGCGGCAATCTTTCGCGAAATCCCGCCACGACCGTTGCGCTGTCCTTCGACATGGGCAAACAGAAGTTTGGACAATTCATCAAGCGCTTGGCTGCGCGACGAAAGATGAGCGCGCTTGTGCAGAATCTCCCGGATTGACTTCAACGTGGCATCCACCGCCTCGGTAATCATCGGATGGTGCGGCGTCACCCGATATGGCGTTGGCGTTTCGCGAAGTTCGGAGGGCTGGTTCACAAGTTCGGAATAAATCTTTCTTAGCTTTGCCTCATAGGCGGGGCGTGGCTTGGCCACACCAGTCACCCACCTTTGAACCGAAGCTGGCGATGCTTTCAGTTGGACGGCGAGTAGTTGCGGGTCGCCTGCGTGGAAATCCAAGACGGCTTTGAGCACTTTCTCAACGGAATCCATGCGCTGATTTTAGGGCAAAAGCAAATTGTGTCCACATTTTTCTACACGCGAGTGTAGAGAAATGTTTTCCGTTCTTGCGCAAACGTGTCCAACTCCGATCTACTCGCGCGCAACGACACCCAAGCTCGCCGGGAAGAAATTCAAGGCCGCCATCGAATCGCCCTATCGCTGGCGCGATTGGGCGGCAAAGGCCGACGGCCCGTCCTCCGTAGCAGTACTGCGGAGGGTGGACATCACCAGCGACGAATTGCTTGCCTTCATCAACAACGAGGAAACCACGCTCCCGTCTCCTGGCGGAGCGCCACCAAAACGCGGCGCGGGCCTGTTCCGTTACCTGCGCACGCGCACCAGTTCCAACGGGGACGACCGCCGCGACGTGATCGCCACCGTGTTCAAGGGCGTGGACAACCGCATGAAGAGCGGTTACCTCCTGCGCGACGTCGTCAACAAGATTGCCGGCATCCATTTCACCTCCAGCGACGAATTGCACACGCTGGGCGCGCTTTACGAATCCATGCTCCGCGAGATGCGCGATGCGGCGAGCGATTCAGCCGAGTTCTATAACCCGCGCGCCGTCATGCGCTTCATGCTCGCTCTCACCGAGTGTTTGCACACGGCCACGAGGCGAACGCGACCGCGTGGATGTGATCCTCACCAAATAGTGGCCCACCGCAAGGTGTTTGGCGGCGAAGTGGAGCGCGGCATCCAGGGCAATTTTCCTGAAGATAAACAAACGGCCGAAACCGCGCTGCTCTAATATCTGCTTTGAGAAACGACTGCCCCAACGCGCCGGTTCTGCGACCCCTTCAGGGTCGGGGATATTGTTTATCCGGTTTCCGGGGGTATCGCTGCGCTCAACCCCCGGCTACTGTCTGGCATCCCTCCGGGATGACCCAAACGCACGAAGGCGCGCGAGTGGCATGGGTGGCCGGCGCCATTCAAATCCCAAGTGGCCGAACGGCCATTCGCTGCCGACATTCTGAAAAAGGAGCAGCGCATTTCGGAAATCATGGGCAACATCCAAAAGCTGCTGGCGAAGCGCGGCAAATGAATCTGACCTTCCATCCAACGTTCTGGCATCTCTTCTGGATGCTGCCGCTGTCGTGCTCGGATTCCGGGGGTATCGCGACGCTCAACCCCCGGCTACGGTCTCACATCCCTCCGGGAGGCGGTTGAGTCGCCTGGGCAACCCGAAAGGTTGTCAGAAAGTAGCCGGAGGTCGCAGCAACGCGGAGCCCTCCGGTCAGCGATTGATTAGATCCCAGCACCCTGAAGGGGTGCAAGAATGGTGCGTTTGATCCGCCAGTGCTGCGACCCCTTCAGGGTCGGGGACATTGTTTATCCGGATTCCGGGGGTATCGCTGCGCTCAACCCCGGCTACTGTCTGGCATCCCTCCGGGATGACCCAAACGCACGGAAGCGCGCGATGGACATTTTGCGATCACCCCTTTGTCGAAAACTTCGTCCCAAACTTTGTCGAGATTTCGACCCAAAATCTTTTGACACAGGTTCCGACAAAGGTTCCGACAAAGGTTCCGACAAAGGTTCCGACAAAGGTTCCGACAAAGGTTCCGACAAAGGTTCCGACAAAGGTTCCGACAAAGGAAAGCTCAACGCATCGCCAAATGGTTCAGATTCCAGCGCGGACAGGTTTATCCCTATCCCTGTCCGCGCTCGCAGAAGGTCACGGCTAAGCTAAGGCTGTTCCCTTTCGCGGAGCCGAAAGAAGGCAGGCCCAGGCCCGGCGCCAATCGTCACAATCTTATCAGGCCCGACAATCAATGGCGTCAGCTCGACGGGTTGCCACGAGCTCGGATCGCCAAGCTGACTGGTCGTTTCGAGTACGAACTCCGCTTGCGTAGTTGCCGGCCAGGAGATTTTCACAAGCCCGCCTTGTTGATTGATCCGCAAAGTGACCGGCCCATCCAACAGCTGGATGGTGGCTGTGACACTCGCAAAACCGGTCTCGATTGTGAACATCCCGCCGGTGATTTGATTGGGATTGACGGGTTGTCCGACGACGCCGGTGACACTGAACCCGCCATTGGCACTGGTGCCGCCGCCGGCTGAGATCACGAAATAATCGACGCTGAAATCTGGCGTTTGACTTAAGGACGGGGCGGCCAGCCAGACGCCGAGAAACCATGCGATGAAAAAGCGCGAGTTGAATGCAGGGTTCAAGGAGTGACTCCTTTCTGGTCACGCGCCAGTGCCTCGACCATTTTTTTGAGTTCAGCCAGATCCTGTTTGACCGATTGCAGTTCCGCATCTTTAGCCTTCAGAGCGGTCGATTGTTCCTCGAGCTTTTGATGGTGCTTGATGAATTCATTCAGGAGCATGGCATTGACCGCTTCGTAGCGGACCGTTTGGATTTCGCCTTTGCCATTTCGGACGACGAGATTCGGATCGAGTTCATTGACCTCCTCCGCAATCAACCCGAATTGCGGGGTCGCAGCGGAATCAATTTCCGTTCGATAATGAAACTTCACCGGCCGCAGTTTGAGGAGAATTTCACTCGCCGATTCCATCGGTTGAATGGCTTCCTTGAAACGGCGTGAGGAGGTGATGGTTCCGAGGCGTCCGTCCGCACCGACGTAGATTGGGACTCCGCTGGTGACGGTGGCTTCATTGATGCCGGCAATGTAAGCGGCGGTTTGCGCGGTGCCGATGCGGATGGTATCGGCCTCGCCGGCCACGCCGGAGTTGCCGATGGCGATGTTGTTGTCGCCGGTGGTCAAGTTTTCGCCGGCGCGGTACCCGAGTGCCACATTGAAATTGCCGGTGGTGTTGAGCTGAAGCGCGGAGTTGCCAAGCGCGGTGTTGGCTGTGCCGGTGGAGTTCAAGGTGAGCGCGCCCGAACCGCTGGCGGTATTGGCGGCACCGGTCGTGTTGGCATTGAGGGCATTGGCGCCGGTGGCGGTGTTGGCACTGCCGGTGGTGTTGGAGTAGAGAGCTTCCTTGCCGGTGGCGGTGTTGCCATTGCCGATGGTGTTGGCCTGAAGCGTTCTGGCGCCGGTGGCTGTATTGCCCTCGCCCGAGGCGTTGAGAGTCAGCGCGAGATAACCGCTGGCGGTATTGAAATCGCCCGCAGTGTTTGCCCGGAGCGCATTGGATCCAAGCGCGGTGTTGAAATTTCCGGTGGTGTTGTTTTGCAGGGCGAAAGCGCCGTTGGCGCTGTTTTCCGAACCGGCATTGAACTGGAGGCTTTGAATGCCGGTCGCCGTATTGTAGTTGCCCGTCGTGTTGTATTGCAGAGCGCCCACGCCGCTGGCGGTATTGCCGCTGCCAATGGTGTTGCTGGCCAGCGTTTCAAACCCACTGGCGGTATTGTCGTTGCCGGAAACGTTGGCCTTGAGAGCATCGACGCCGCTGGCGGTATTGCCGCTGCCGGTGGTGTTGAATCGGAGCGATTGAAACCCATGGGCGGTGTTGTTGTTGCCGGTGGTGTTCACTCCCAAAGCAACGGCGCCGCTGGCGGTGTTTTGTGAACCGGTTGTGTTGCCCTGGAGAGCGCCTTTGCCAACCGCGGTGTTGTAGAAGCCGACGGTGTTCTCCAACAGCGCGGCGAATCCCACGGACGTATTGGCCCCGCCAATCGTGTTTGATAAAAGGGCAAGGCTTCCATGCGCAGTGTTCTCCTGGCCGCTCGTATTGTTTTTAAGAGCCCTTGATCCGGTGGCAGTATTATTGAAGCCAGTCGTGTTTGACTGCAACGCTTCCTGGCCCGTGCCCGTGTTGTCGGTGCTCGACATCGTCAGGTTACCCGCGCTGGGGCCGAGGAATGTATTGCGCGTGCCGAAGGCGTGGAGAAAAGTGCTGCCGCCGGAATGAATGATCCCCGCGGATGCGCTCGTGGTGGGCAAATGAATGTTGCCGTTGATTGTCAGGTCATTGGCAAAGGTTGAATTGCCGACCACGTCAATTCCTCCCGAGAGCACATCCAGGCCGATGGCGAATTCGTTGTGCGCCGTGAAGAGCTGGTTGGGCCGATCGAGCAACGCGACATTGGGTGAGAGCCGGGCGTCGGCCAAAGTGCCGCTGGTAATTTGCGAGGCGTTCAAATCCGTGAGAGCCGACCCGTTGCCGGCAAAGGTTACGGCTGTGATTCCCCCGGCGCTAAAATTCCCGGCCCCATCCCGTTTCACAATGGTATTGCCGCTGTTCGCGCTGGTGGCTGCATTTGCCGCTATGGTCCCGCTTTCAATCTGAGCCGCGGATTGTGACAGTATCGATGAAACGACAGTGGCGGTTTGCGGGCCGATCACCTCTCCCGCCAAATTGCCAGTAAAACTCACCGCCGATGTGGCGGTGCCATTTACGTCACCCACCAAATTGCCCGTGAATGTGCCAACGAAGAGATTGTTCGGATTGCCAAAATCGTTGATGCCCGTAAACAAGTTCAACCCATTCAGGAGGGGGACATTGTCCGACAGCAGCGCGTCGGCGAGCGTTCCCGTCGTCAAGTCGTCCGCGGAGGTTGTCCCGGGCAAGCCCATCGGCCCCGCTGGCCCTTCCGCCCCGGTGTCACCCTTTTGCGCAAGCAAGGTCCAGTCGGCGCCTTCGACAGGCTGCACATTGATGTTCGGGCTCACCGCCAACCAGGATGAACCGTTAAAAAATACGGCGTCATCCAGAGCATAATTGGTTGTGGATGACCAGGCGCCTCGGAACGTGAGGCCTCGCTCGCCTTGAGGCCCTTGCGATCCAGTTAAACCAGGTTCTCCGGTTAAACCGATGGGACCTTGTTCGCCTTGAGGGCCTGTGGGTCCTGGAGGACCAGCGGGGCCAGGAGCGCCGGGCAATCCATCAGTTCCTGGAGGTCCGGTTAAACCGATGGGGCCTTGCTCGCCTTGAGGGCCGGTGGGTCCTGGAGGTCCAGCGGGGCCAGGAGCGCCGGGCAATCCATCAGTTCCTGGAGGTCCGGTTAAACCGATGGGGCCTTGCTCGCCTTGAGGGCCGGTGGGTCCTGGAGGTCCAGCGGGGCCAGGAGCGC
>JBFMDG010000498.1:0-5799 GCA_040754135.1 Verrucomicrobiota bacterium | reverse complement strand
TCCGCCCCGTCGTTTTGAAGTCGAACAGAAAATGTCGGATCCACCGCTGACGAAAGATCCCAAAACCGGTTTGCCCGTTCGCCGTGTGATCATCGGCGGCAGTGGCATTGTCAGTCACGGCCCAAGCATTCTGTCGATGAAAGTAAAAGGTTCGCGGCGGTAGGAGTAAACCGCTCCCGGGCGGACCATCGATTGCACACGACTTCTCAACAGCTCATCGCGGCGGCGCAACGGCTCGCTCGCGAGGCCGGCCGCCTTTCTTTTTCCGAACCGGTGACGTTGGTCTATAACCCGCTCGATTACGCCTGGAACGCGCATGAGGTTTACCTCAGGCGTTTTGGCACTGGACAGAAACGAGTGGTGTTCCTCGGCATGAACCCGGGACCGTTCGGAATGGTGCAAACGGGAATTCCCTTTGGCGAAATTTGCGCTGTGCGCGATTGGATGAGATTAGAGGCTCCAATCCGCCAACCCAAATGGCAGCATCCGAAGCGTCCCATTGAAGGTTTCTCCTGCCGCCGTTCCGAAGTGAGCGGGCAGCGGCTTTGGGGATTATTCGCGCAGCGCTTCGGGACCGCCGAGAAATTCTTCGCCGAGCATTTTGTCGTGAATTTCTGTCCGCTGGCTTTCCTCGAGGCTTCTGGACGCAACCGGACGCCAGATAAAATTCAGGCAGACGAGGTGGCGCCGCTCTTTGCCGCTTGCGATGAACACCTGGCCAAAGTTGTTTCCATCCTCGAACCGGAATGGGTCATTGGCATCGGCGGATTCGCCGCGGAACGAGCCGCGCTGAACGTCAACGCCGGCAAAATTGGTGTCGGCCAAATTCTGCATCCAAGTCCGGCGAATCCCGCGGCCAATCGAGATTGGGCAGGACTTGTGACGGCTCAATTACGCAAACTGGGCGTTTGGGAATACTGACCAAATCGTTTCTGCCATTGGCGTTCGTTCGCTGGGCGGCGCATTGACTTCCTTCCCCAATGCTGTTGCCATGCTTTGATGTCTGCTGAACTCGCCATTGAAAAACTGGCCCACGGCACGGGCCCGGCCGCTCAACCCGGAAATACCGTTGTGGTGCATTATACCGGCTGGTTGACGGACGGGACGAAATTCGACAGTTCCGTTGATCGCAATGAGCCGTTCGAATTCGTGCTGGGCGCCGGACAAGTCATTCAGGGCTGGGATCGCGGTGTGGCGGGTCTGAGTGTTGGGGATAAAGTGCGCCTGCGCATCCCGCCGGAACTGGGCTATGGCGTCGATGGTTACCCCGGTTTCATTCCGCCCAATGCGACGTTGATTTTCGAAGTGGAATTGGTGGGCCTGCGTTAACGGGAGCGGGCGCCGTTCGGTTGATTCACTTCAATTCCTTTTTGATCTCGTCGAGAATGAATTGGCGGCGATGTTTCGTTTGGTTCCGGAACGATTCGATATGCCAGCGAAAGGTTTCGAGTGCCTGCTCCGGATTTTGACGAGTCAATTGCGCGCGCACCTCGATTTCGGTGGCGAGCCGGTTTTCCAGCGCGTTAATAACGGGGAACATTTTCTCCTCCGTAAAAATGGTTTGGCAAATCTCGCCAAGCCGCACCAAAAAGCGCTTGCGAAATTCCGCATTTGCCAGCAGCGGACCAGACACGGGACCGGGCGGACGCCACCAGCCCGGACCGCCGAACAGGCCGCGATTGAATCCTGCCCGTCCTGGATTATTCCCATTGGCGCCATAGTTCAGCGGCAGTTCATACCAGTCGTATCGCGATGAAGCTCCATCGTATTCCCCCCAGGTTTTGTCTTCGTCCCACGGGTAAATCTCCCATTTGCCAGTGCCGCCGGTGTCGTGGTAGATGAAATAATTGTTGAAGAAGCCATCCCAATTCTGAATGCACATGTTCACCGCAAAATAGTTGATGACTTCATCCACATTGAAGTGCTGTTGAATAAACGCCCACTGGTCAGCTCCCGAACGGCGGGTCAACCCTTCGATCAGTTGCACAATATCCTGATGCCCGGTCGATCGGTTCGTTTTTTTCTCGTGCTTTTCAACCGTGCCATGACCGAACCAGATGATCTTATAAAGGTTGCCGGAGTCATTGCGCTCATGTCGCGCGAGGAACGATTTGTTCGGTTGCTCAACCATGAGGTGGTAGCCCATCGGCCGGCCATCCATCCAAAGGCGAATGTGTTCCGCAGCCGGGGCCGGCACATTGGCTTTCCGATAGACCTCGTAGGCGAGCGGTTCCGCCAACACAAAACGCGGCATGTACTCGAAAATCACATTCACCGTCGTCATGTTTTTCAGCGGCGCGTCCTTGTGAAAATGAATCTTGTGCCCGCCGCGCCGGGGCCGCAGCCGAACATGATCAAAAACCTGCACTGCTCCCCCGTTCGGTGGCACATAAACAAAAGCAGCGGTCCCGCGCGATGGCGCAACGGGCGAAGGCCCCACGTCGCGATAATTGCGCAGATGCCGTTCCGGCGCGGGAACAGGATTGATGACAAATCCAAACGCGATTTTGGCGTCGTTGTTGTTTTGAAATGTCGAACAGGAAAACGTGGGGCGAGGCTCGTTTGGTGAGGGATGAAAATGCTCGCTGCCGGCGTCATCCACGACCTTGAAGCGATATCGGACGATTACGTTTTCCGGTTGTGGATCTATCGTCGCGCGATAAACCGCTCGTTTGCCATCATCGGAAATCTGCTGCAGCGGTATTTTCTTTTCCGCCGTCACTCGCCCGGGGCTCACCACTTCAAACAGGAGCAGCGCCTCCGATATCGGCCGTTCATGCGAAACCGTCGCCGTGATTTCAATGGGCCTCCCCGCCACCGAAGCACCGGCCCGCACTTCTGAAATGACCGGAGGCAATCGCCGTGAATGACAGCTGTTGGGCCGGCCAGGCGTTCCGGCAGCGCGACGATACTTCGGCAATGGCGAAGGCGCCCAATTTTCCGGCAGATCCCCCGCAACATCCGGACAGATGCGTTCAAGTGAGGCGGAATAACCATCGGCGCCGATCGGCCAGGGAGCTTTGTCGGAGTATTTGACCGAATCAATCACCTGATTTTGCTCATTGACCAGCTCGATGCGTTCACTCTGATGACTGAGCTTGCCTTCGAAATTCCCCAGCACCGGTCCCGCATTGGTGGCGTAGTGCGCGGTAAAGGCTCGCGTGTCGCGACAAACGGCGACGTAACCACCCGGAGGAATGCGACTACTCGCAGGGAACTGGAATTTCAGACCTTTACTGAAAGACCACCCTGCCAACCGGACCTCGCGGGCACTTCGGTTATGCAATTCGACAAACTGCAGGTCGTCGCGCTCATCGGGTGGATTGTACATGATTTCATTGATCACGACATCGGGCGCCGCGGCGAACAAACCCGGCTCGACAAGTGCGTTGGCGAACAAGAACATCACCGAGCAAAGCCGACGGAGGGCAATCGAGC
Organism: Verrucomicrobiota bacterium; assembly: GCA_040754135.1. Taxonomy (GTDB): domain Bacteria; phylum Verrucomicrobiota; class Verrucomicrobiia; order Limisphaerales; family SIBE01; genus JBFMDG01. The sequence continues at coordinate 2,361 of JBFMDG010000498.1, read as the reverse complement.
AGGAACGGAATGCAACGCGGCTCTTCTGGTTGCGCTTCGCCGCCGGACGCCATGCTTGCGCGCGGTTCAACCACGAAAGTTTTTTCAGCATCTCGTCCTGAGGCTGGTGGAACAGGAGTTTCATGGTGGATCTGCGTCAGGTTAACGGCTGGGCCAACAAATACAATCGTGTTCAGCGTGACAGCGTGACCGGCTCCCACTGCCAAGGTTGGTCTTCACATTGCAACCAATTCGGCCTTGCTTGTGTTGATGGCTGGGTCTTGAGGATCTCACGCCCGGCAATTCGGGGGATGCTCGTTTCTGCCAGGCAAACCGAAGCTTTTTGCGCCAGAAATCTAAGGCATCGGTGGCGGTGGAGCGCCGCGCCAAATTTCCTTCACCGCCCAAAGATTCACTGGCTTGATCGATTGGCCATAGAGCAGGAGGCGGACACTGCCATCCACAAAGGTAAAATTCGATCCGCCGGCATTGGCAGCGCTGCCCGACTTGTGGCGCGCCTGGTCGATCTGCTCGACGTCATTGCCGAGAGTGCCCTGGCTGAAATCCATATGAACGTGCCGTGATGCGGATCGCTTTTCGCCGAAGGAAATGGTTTCCGAGGGATTGGGAACGGCCGATTCTCTCATCCCTTCAGGCCAGGACCAGTTCTTGAATTTGGCGTAATCCTCCGGGCTGAGTTCGGCTTCAAAATAATCGTTCCAGCCATTGATGACGAAGCTGTAGCCCGTGGTCGTTCTGTCTGCTGGACATTTGAGGATTGCCGGATCCACAAAATATGGCCGCAACGTCACCATCCAGGCATTGGTGCGATTGCGGCGCGGAGGAAACTGTCCGTCGTGATCGCCAGCATACATGGTCAAGGCCAGTCCCAGTTGCCGCATGTGATTGGCACATTCGACGCGACGGGCCTTTTGTTTCGCCTTCGAAAGCGTGGGCATCAGCAGCCCGGCAAGAATCGCGATGACGCCGATCACCACCAGCAGTTCCATGAGAGTAAACGCCTGGGCACGGTGACGAAGAAGACGCACGCCACGCCGCGAATTTTCAGCAACATTCAAGGGGTCCATAAAACAGCATCTTTAGACAAGACCCTAAAACAGCCGTTTTGTTGCAAATTTTCTGCCGGTGACAGACGGGCTGCGCGCAACTTGCCGCACTTTGCATGTGCGCAATTTGCATTGTCGCATCGGCCCGCTTGCTCTAATGGAGGTTCATGCAAAACGCGCCGTTGTCCGGCCTGGCCATACTGATCATTGAAGACGATCTGCTGTTGCGCAAACAACTCAGTGCTTACCTTGAAAAAATGGGCGCTGATATCACAGCCGTCGAGTCCATTCAAAGGGCCAGGCATTTGCTCGATAATCTGAGCTTCGATTTCGCGCTCGTCGATGTGAATCTGCCGGACGGACGCGGCACGGATTTGCTTCAGGAGAAGGCATTCGCTTCCCATACAGGCGTCATTATCATGACCGCGGAAGGAGGGGTAAGTGGCGCCGTCGAGGCCATGCGTCTGGGCGCGCTCGATTACCTGGTGAAGCCTTTCGATCCGGCCGAATTGCCGTTGGTGATCGGACGGGCGCGGCGCGCCAAACAATCAGAGCGGCTCGATGAGTTTCGCCGCAGCGATTCGGTGAACGAGGGATTTTATTTCGGAGCGGCACTTGCCGGACTGCAAACGCAGCTTGAAAAGATAATCGCCGCGGACCGCCGGCTTGAGACGCATTTGCCTCCGGTGCTCATCCTTGGAGAAACTGGCACGGGAAAGACGACCATTGCTCGCATGTTGCATCATCAAGGGCCTCGCGCCGCCCAACCGTTGGTGGAGGTGAATTGTTCCGCGCTCCCGGAGACGTTGGCCGATTCGGAATTGTTCGGTCATGAAAAGGGAGCATTCACAGACGCTCGCACGGCGCGAATGGGGCTGTTCGAAGCGGCCAATGGCGGCACGTTATTTCTCGATGAACTTCCGAGTTTGTCGATCGGGCTTCAGTCCAAGGTGTTGACGGCGATTGAGGATCATCGCATCCGCCGCGTTGGCGGCAACAAATCCATTGCCGTCGATGTGCGGATCGTTGCCGCGACCAATCGTGATTTGAAGAAACTGGTTGCGGAAGGACAGTTTCGCGAGGACCTCTACCATCGGCTCGACTTGTTTCGCATTTCCATTCCACCATTGCGCGAGCGGGGCGAAGACATGTTGCAGTTGACCGAGAGGCTTTTGGATCAGTTGTCGCGCCGCCATCGTTTGGGGCGCAAAACAATTTCGCCCATCGGCCGGAAAAATATTCTCTCCTATCCCTGGCCTGGAAATGTCCGCGAACTCTCGCACGAGCTCGAACGGGCCATCGTGTTCGAAGAAAA
>JBFMDG010000497.1:0-5825 GCA_040754135.1 Verrucomicrobiota bacterium | reverse complement strand
CCTTTGCCGAGTTCAGATTCATCGGCGATCCAGTGCACGCCGGCATTTCCGGTGCGCCGGGCTCGGACTGGTTCCATCGACAACTCAATCCCGCGTGGCCATTCGAAAGCCTGCAGGCCTTCCAGGCGGCTGCCTTCCTGGAAATCGCTGATCAGCACGATGCGGCGCGGACCAAAAGATTGCTGCTCGCGTTCCTCAAACAATTCTGCGGCCGCAATCAGCGCCTGACCGAGATGGGTGGATTTCCAGGACGGCTCGATCGCGCTCAAGCGTTGCGCCACCAGGCCGGATCTTTCGCCCGCGGGAGTGGCGTTCCATTGTTCGAAAGTGATCAGGGATTGCGGGGAACGATCGAAACTGAGCAAAGCAAATTGATCGGCGGGTCCGGCCTTCTGCAACAACGCGGTTATCTTCGACTTCGCTTCCGGCCAAAGGTTCTCGCGGCGCATGCTGGCGCTGGTATCGATCAGCATGACCGTGCGGGCGGCGCCCACCGCGCTCGGTTCCGCTTGAATTGCTTTCTGAAAAAATGGCCGCGCAAAACCCAGCGCGAGCAAGGCAATCACCAGGCAACGCAACAGCAACAAAAAGATGTGTTCGAGCCGGCTCTTGCGCGTGACCCGCGGCGGAGTTGGCTGCAGAAACATTAACGAACTGAAAATCGTCTTCTCCCGCGACGATCGGCGAATGAGGTGGTAAACGACTGGAACTCCGACCGCGAGTGCGCCGAGCAAAAACAGTGGAGCCAGAAAGGTCATCGAGATAACCGCGTGTTCATTTGCCGTTGGATGCGCTTACCGCGTTGCAACCGGGCCTTGAGGAAATCGAACAAAGCCAGTTCCAGCGCGCGATTCGTGGCCAGCCGGTAATAACTCAGACCGAGCTTTTCACAAATCACCCGGATCATCCGGTGATGCTCCTCCAACCGCTTCAGGTACTCGGTCCGCGCCGTCAACGGATCAAGGTACAGCTCCCGGCCGGATTCGATGTCTTCAAACATCACCGCGCGTTCGAATTGGAAATTCAGCTCGGCCGGATCGAGCACCTGGAAAAGAACGACTTCATGGCCGCACGCCGTCAGACTCGTGAGATGTTTCTCCAGCAAATCAATCGGCGCCAGCAAATCGGAAATCAAAATCATCACCCCGCGCTTGTTCACAATCTCGACGATGCGCTTCAACGGCGCCTCCAAATCCGTCGCCCGGCCCGTCGGTGTTTTTTCCAGCGACAACATCAAATGCCGCAAATGCCCCGTGCGATGCCGCGCCGGAAGGTAATCTCGAATTTCCTGGTCAAAGGTGAGCAACCCCACGCCGTCGCCTTGCAGAAAAAGAAAATAGGCCAGCGTTGCGGCGAGAGTATTTGCGTATTGCGCCTTGGTCCAGCCCACCGAGCCATAAGCCATCGACCGGCTGTTATCCACGAGCAAATGGCAACGCAGGTTGGTTTCGTCCTCGAATTTCTTGATGTAAAACCGGTCGCTGCGCGCGTAAAGCCGCCAATCGAGATACCGCGGATCATCGCCCGGGCTGTACTGCCGGTATTCGGTAAATTCGACAGAGAACCCGTGATAAGGACTGCGGTGGAGGCCATGCCAAAAACCTTCGACGACGATTTTGGCCCGCAGTTCGAGATTGCGAATGGCCATGAGAGCTTTGGGATCAATGAACGAGAGCGAAGCCGCGTCGCGCGTTTGCCCGAATTGATCTGCCAAAACTGTCTTCACGCTTTCAAGACCCCGGAAACAGCTCGATCGTTTCGTCCGGGCAACCGCACCGAATCGACCAGACGCTCGATCACTTTGTCCACGGTGATGCCCTCGGCCTCGGCGCGATAATTGATCAATATGCGATGGCGCAACGTGGGAAATGCCAGCGCTTGAATATCTTCGAGGGTCACATGCGCGCGTCCATGCAGAAGCGCGCGCGCTTTGCTGCCGAGCACGAGGTATTGCGAGCCGCGCAATCCCGCCCCCCAGCTCACCCATTCGGTGATAAAATCAGGGGTCCCGGTTTTGCGCGGACGCGACGCCGCGGCCAGTCGCACGGCATAGCGCACCAGATCTTCGGCAATCGGCACGCGCCGGATGATATCGTGAAACCGCAGAACGTCCTCGCCGGAAAAGAGCGCCTGAATCGGCTCTCCCTGGCGCGCCGTGGTTTGCGCCACCACCGCCACCTCCTCGTCCTCAGGCAGGTAATCGATCACGACATTGAACATAAACCGGTCGAGTTGCGCTTCGGGCAAAGGATACGTTCCCTCCATTTCAATCGGATTTTGCGTAGCCAGAACGAAGAAGGGCTCGGGCAATGGATGCCGGACACCGGCGACGGTCACCTGGTGCTCCTGCATGGCTTCGAGAAGAGCCGCCTGGGTTTTTGGCGGGGTGCGGTTGATTTCGTCGGCCAGAATCATGTTGGCAAAAATCGGCCCGCGCACGAACATCATTTGCCGCCCGTCCGAGCTTTCCTGGAGAATTTCCGTGCCAGTAATGTCGGCCGGCATGAGATCGGGCGTGAATTGAATGCGCTGAAAATGCAGATGAAAAATCCGCGCGATCGATTTCACAAGAAGGGTCTTGGCCAATCCCGGCGCGCCGGTAATCAGGCAATGGCCTCCGGCAAACAAGGCGATGAGGATTTCTTCGATGACCTCTTTCTGGCCGACGATGACTTTGGCCAGTTCGCTGGAAATGCGCGATCGGCCGGCGACGATCTGGTCAACCAATTGTTCTTCGGTGGGATTGAGGTCGGGGGGCGGGACGGCGGGTGTATCAGTGGTTTCCACGGAGTATTCCTTCGGATGAGCTTGTCATTGCTTCTGCTTGAGTTGCCAACGCTGATTTAGTGGGTCATGGCGTAAAAAATAATGTTGATCCCCAGCGGGTAGGCTTTCTTTTCCGCAAACTCGCGGAAATACCATTCGTCTTCGCCTTCGCGCTCCCAACCATCACCCAAATCAGTGTTATGACAAATCATGACCATGATTCGTCTCTTGTCATCGTAAATGGCGCGATAATGGACTTCGCGGCATTCTTCGCCGTCGTGTTGTTCCCAGGTTTGACCATACCGGGTTGCCCAGCCGATGGCCGGAATTTGCGGCTGTTCTTTGAGCGGAAAAACCGCATGAAAAATCGGATGGTCGAGCTGCAAATCCTCCGGTTCCCGCTCGGGAAACACGCGCTTGATCTCGTGATAAAAATTCGCCCACTGCCTTTCGCCCCAAAAGTCATCCACCATCAGGAACCCGCCATTGAGCAGGTACTGCCGCAAAATGGGAACTTCGTCATCCGTGAATTCGAGAAAACCAGGTTCCACAATGTAAATGAACGGATAATCGAAAAGCTCAGGGTCGGTGATATCGAGCACTTTGCCATCCGGATGCACCTTCAACGACGTCATCTGTTGCAAGCGATAAGCCAGATTCAGTTCCGCGTCCGGGTAATCCGTATCCCATCCGCCGCCATAGCGGCCGAAAAACCGGCCGTGTGATGCATAACGGATGCGCACGAAGGTGAACACGTCTTTGGGCATGACTGGATCCAATTCCCAACTCGGCAGTCCGCCCCGGTCCACACCACGCATGTGCCGGTACGGTTGAGCTTTCAGCAGTGGACCAAGGCAAAACCACGCGATGAATAAAAGCATGCAGGACAATCTCACGCTCATGGCTTTGCCGGCTCCGGTTTCACACTCGGCTGAGGCGAGGGTTCAGGTTCAGCCACAGTCGCTGCCCGCAACCCGAGCAGTAATTCGTGGGCTTTTCGAAAGCGCGGCGCTTCCTCGAGCGCTTGCAATACGTGGCGCTTGGCGGCGGGAACGTCCGATTTCTGAAGCAGATTGGCCAATCGATAATGGATCTCGGCGGGATCCGCCGGATCAAGTTTCAAAAGTTTTTCGTTGGCCGAGATTGCCCCGGTCATATTTCCCCGCTTCTCTTCGGCAATTGCCAAATGACGGTAGGGCGCCGGCACCAATGGATTTACCGCGAGAAATCGTTCGGCGTTTTCCGCCACCTCGTCCCATTGGTTCTCCGCCGCCGCCAATTCCATCAATCGCAAATACGCCTCGGTCGTGTCGCTCTCCATTTTGGCGAGTTTCCTCAGCACGTCGCGCTCGCGATCCGTCATTTTCAATTCTCGGTAAATGGTCGCGAGGAGCGTGTACGCTGAAGGATCGGTCGATTCTCCTTCCAGTTGCTCGACCAGTTTTTCCGCGAGCACACGGGCTTCCTCCCACTTTTTATCGCTGGCGAGCTGGCGGGCTTGAAAGAGCAGCGCGTAATAATTTGTGGGATTCTTTTCCACCCATTGCTTTTGTGCGAGATGGTCTGGGCTCGGCTTTTTCCAGTCGAGCGCCGGGCCCAGTTTGCGAGCCTCGTCCCGGGCGAATTCGGCGAATTCCTTTTCGATTTTATCCATCTCGAGGGTGTGCCGCGCAATGGCATCATTGATCGGAGTGCCATCGGCCAGATCCTGCAGGATTTTTTTCACCGCTTCGAGACCGAATCGCCCCATCAGGTACTCGACCACGAGCGACGATTGGTAATACGCGAACTGCATGTCGGCATCATCGCGCGCTTTTAAAAATGCGGCGCTCAATTCCTTGACCGGCACCAGGCCCCCTTCGAGAATGCGTTCGCGATAACGCGGCGTCATTTTCTGCCCCCAGGAGGAATGGGCCTGTCGCTCTTCGTAAACGGAAATGCCTTCGCTCAGCCAGCGCGGCATTTTATTGCGGGTCATTTGCAGAGTGACGACGTGACAGAACTCATGCCAGAGCACGGCTTCCCAATTCGAGGAATGCCCCACCTGCGTGGCCGGACTGTTGGCGGTTACGACCCGGCCAAAACAAACGCCGAGGAAACCGGGGTTATGCGGCATGCCAAAAGTCCGCACGCCAAAATCCTTTTGATTGGCAAAAATCTCGATGATGGTGGGCTCCTTCAATTCAATGCCATACTTGTCGCACAAATTTGTTTTGGCCCGCTCCAGCAAGGCCAGAACCCGCTCGCCGTACAAAGCCGCTTCCTGCGTGGTCATGCGCACGATGAAATGCTCATTGGTCAAGGTTTGGTACTTGTTCAGCGTGGAATGGAGTGTGACCAAATTGTAGGCGGCCACGTCGTAACCGTCTTCGCGGTTGACCTCGTCGGCCAGTTTCCATCCCTCCTCCTCCTTGCCTAAACGCAACAGGTCCTGGGCGAGTTGAATTCGCGCCGCGAGGTAGGAAGGGTCAAAAATCAAAGCGCGCCGCTGGTACAATTCGCCTTCGGCAAAGCGATATTTCTGCGAGAGTTTTTTTCCAATGAGATGATCGACCTCCGGATTTCGGGACCAATGTTTGAGCGCGTTCGAACGCGCGTCGATTTCGGCGGCGGCTTCGTTGCGAATGTGCGCAATGACAGCGCGATAGGCCCAGGCTTCCGGGTGGGCCGGATTGATCTCGAAAACCTTGGCCAGGTTTTCTTCCGCCGAATCGTATTCCTCGCCATCGATCAAATGATCGGCCAGCAGGAGCAGGCTGGGCGCGTGATTCGGGTTGTGTTCGAGCGCCTCTTCCAGGGCCGCCCCCATTTGTTTGGCGTCGCTCGGAGCGAACGATCGGGCCAGGCCATAATGAAAATCAGAATCTTCGGGAAATCTCTTCAGGCCTTCTTCATACGTTTTCGCCGCCAGCGCGTAATCATGTTTTTCAAGCGCGAGATCGCCAATGGCCAGATAAGAACCCCGGTACTCGGGATCAATCTTTTTGGCGCGCTCGAAAAGATTATCGAGCACCAATTTCGGCTCTGCGCCCAGGAGCAAAGCCGCTTTGCCGAGCGCC
>JBFMDG010000496.1:0-5826 GCA_040754135.1 Verrucomicrobiota bacterium | reverse complement strand
GCTCTATGACAATCTCTGGGCCGATTACAATTTGAACGCGGCTAAAACCAATCACGCAGTCCCAGCGAGCGTCGCGCCTTCGCAATCCGGAACTTCAAATCTGCTTTCGGCAAAGAAAAAATTTCCGCTGCGGTTTATGGATCAGGCGGATCGTTGCGGCCTTGGCCAAATTGCGCTGCCGTATGTCGGATGGGGCTGCGAGTTTGTCGATTTGGATGCGGATGGCTGGCTGGATTTGGTGGTGGCCAATGGCAACACTCTGGAAGAGCCCGGCACCAAAATATTGAAAGCCCAGGAAAACTTTCTCTTCTGGAACCGGCGCGGCGAAGGATTCTTCAATATCGCGCCACTGAACACGGCCTTGTCGGAACTCCATTCCAATCGCGGAATGGCCATCGCCGATTACGATCGTGACGGCGACATGGACATGGTGTTCGCGCAGCTGGGCGAGGGGGTTCAATTGCTGCGCAATGACATCGCCGCCGGCCGATGGCTGCAGCTGAAATTGCGCAGCCGATGGGCCGATGGCCGCCCCATTGGATTCGGCGATGGCGCAAAGGTGATTGTGCATGTGGCGGATGCGGTCATGCGCCGCACCGTCTCGAGCGCGTCTTATCTCAGCCAGAGCAGCCGGACACTGCATTTTGGACTTGGGAAAGCGGTCCGCGCCGACCGCATCGAGGTGCGCTGGCTGGGAGGCGGAACGAACGTCTTCGAGAACGTTGAAGCCAATGCCATTTGGGAATTGATCGAGAATGAACCGGCGCCAAAATGTTTGCCCCATGCGATCGGCGCGTTGGCGCGGAAGCCGGTCGATGATGCATCTACCGTTGCGGCGGCTCCGCTGAATGCCAAAGCGCAGATTGTGGAGTTTTGGAAACGGCAGCGCGCAGCTATGGATACAATGAAAGTGAAGAAGGATTTCGGCACCGCCGCCGGGTTGTTTCGACAAGCTCTCGAACTGAATCCCGCCCACGAAGATTCACGCTATTATCTGAGTCATTGTCTGGCCGTCGAAGGCGATATTGCTGGTGCGCTGCAGCAACTCGAAACGCTCACCACAATAAATCCACAGAGTCATCGCGGGTTTCAACAGTGGGGACGGTTGCGCGCGCGTTATGCCCGTTCCGCTGAGGATTTGACGTCGGCTGAACAGGCTTTAGATCGCGCCCATGCGTTGAATCCCGAGGAAACAGGAGCGCTTCTGGTGTTGGGCGAGATTTCGTTATTGCGCGGAGAGCATGCCAAAGCTGCTGAACGCCTCGCGGCTGCGTGCCGCACCAATCCTCGCGCCACTGGCGGATTGTTTCTGCGCGCTTACCTGGCGTGGCAAAACGGGCGCGTCACAGAAGCGGAATCGTTGCTCGAAGAAGCGCGAGCGAGCCTCGGAAAAGATTGGCAGCCCAAAGGCGCCACCGCCGAAGGCGACGTGAAAAACAAACAGCACGAAGAAGGAACACCCCTCACCCGATTTTGGGAAAGCTGGAATGGCGAAACGGCTCCAGAGCCGGCTTTTGCCGCATTGAAACAGCACCTCGCCAAAAATAGCGCGTCCCTCTCCCAGTGATGCACTCCGATGCTTTGACTCGACTCGAACCGCAGACCTTTGCCTGTTGGAGAACCCACCGACACTCTTGAACTCCCTCAGTTTAAAGCACGATGGGCGCGACTCACTCCGTCGGGTCGCTTAACTTTTTAATGCCAACTCGGATGTTTTGGTTGGGTGGCAAATGGCGGCGAACCAGTTCGACCCGGCCGGTATCAATCGAGGTGGAAGCAATTCCTCGAGGGTGACAAAGACGCGATTGGTGGTTGGATTTTTCACCTCAAACATCCCAATCACACTTCCTTCACGTTGGAAATCGACCAGCACGTCATCGCCAGGTACCGGGCGCGTGAACCAAATGAACGCGGCCAGCAATGCGACTCCCCAAAACAGCGTCGTGCCGAGCACCGTCCAAATGATCATTTTCCTTTGCGAGTCCATGTGCGGATTCGAGGAGGCGTTTGATTCATCTTATTTCGTTTCATCCCAATGAATCTCCGGCCGGTAACGAAAATCGATCAAGTCCACAGCAGGTGCGCCCGCCCGTTCAAACGGAACTCTTGGTTCGAGCGAATTGATGACTCGAGTCGGTAAATGCATCTGCAGCCAGACTGCTTCGGTCTGGCGAGTTGGTGATAACAAATGGCACGCCGGCGAGTGAACGTGTGGACGCGGTTTCGCGCCGGCCTGCTGTCAAAGACAGAGCCACCATGAAACCGATGAACAGGCCGCTAAGAAGAAATGCAAAATCGCGATGCTTGATTTTCATGGCACTTTCTCGATCACGGAATCTTAAAATTATCCTGCGCCGGATTGGCCATCATTTCACCAGATGCTGGCCATCGGCAGAATATTCAGCAACGAAAAAACCGGCCTGAGCACCGCCAATACTTAAGCTCCATCCTGCATTCATAGAGTGTGAGACCTCCGTCTTTTAAACTGCGTTCATTCATCGTCGCGGACTGGTCGTTTGCAATCCTGAGCGCGACGGCCGTATAAAATATCGAGGACCATTTTGTTTTCGTAATAGGGTCCGCGGCAGGCAATGGTCAGCATTAAGCCCAGCACTTCCCAGGGGCTGGTCACGCGCAGTTTCCGGCCCGAACTGACCACTTTCGGCTTGAGCACAACAAAGCGCCCAACCTTTTTCAGAGCCTGGACAAATGCGAGATCCTCTCCCGCATACAGCCGCTCGCAAAACCCGCCCGCCGTTTCGAAAGCGGCCCGAGTGCAAAAAAGGAAACAACCTCCAACCCACCGGATGAGGCGAGCAGCTCGAACCGCGCACAGAAGGATCATGCGCCCCCAAAGCGGCGTCGGCTCCTCGTCGAAATCAAAAACGCATCCGCCACCAGCCGCGCCAGCCCGCAACACTTGGAGAGCCGCACTGACCGCTTGAGCATTGGCCTGCGTATCGGCATCGACAAAGAAGAAAACGTCTCCGCGCGCGGCGCGGGCGCCGGCGTTGCGCACCGCGGAGATTTTCCGAAACTCGACCTGAATGATGGACGCGCCCATCTCCTTTGCGATGCGCGGCGTTGCGTCTGTGGACGCGTCATCGACCACCATGATTTCGTAGGGCTCGGCAATCTTCTCCATGGCGGCTTGGATGCTGCCGAGGCATTTGGCAATCCAGAGCTCTTCGTTATGAGCGGGGACAATAAACGAAATCATGCCGGACTTTTGACCGCGGATTTATTTCATATTTTGATTGTTCCGATGAAAGGTCAAGGCCGCTCTGTTTCTGAACATCCGGTTAGATTCGGAAACGCGCTTTCTTCTTCTATCCGTTCGAAAGATCCAGAGCCAATTGCAACCTGTGAAGCGCGGGAACGTTTCGAAGGCATGCTTTACGGTCTTTGAAGATTCCAGTGAGATGGTGCCCCGGCTAGGACTCGAACCTAGAACCAATTGATTAAGAGTCAACTGCTCTACCAATTGAGCTACCGAGGCATCCGGCGGAAGCGCGGAGTTATTTCGCACGGGTCACGGCTGATGGCAAGTCGAATTGAAAGTTTCCCATGCTTCAGCAATGAGTGTCGAGTTTTCGAGCGGCACGGAATTGCGGATTGGCGCATTACAATTCCAATGAGAGTTGAATTTGCGCCTCCATTCCGGGAGAGTGGCAGCCGAATTTATGAGCCTCCTCTTTGACATTTATCAGCAACATCGGATCGATGAAGTGGGATCGGCGGCGCAATCTGCGCGGGATGAAACGCAGCGCTTGCAAGGCGAGATCAATGAGCTAAAGCGTCGAATGGATGGAATGGTCATCACTTGCCAGGCACTTTGGGAAATCATTCGCGAGCATACGGAATTCACCGATCAGATGGTCATCGATAAAATCCAGGAGATCGATCTGAGAGATGGTTGCCAGGATGGACGCATCAAGGCGCAAGCAGTGGTTTGCAGCAAATGCGGCCGCCGCACCAACGGAGCACGAAGAAGCTGTCTCTACTGCGGAACCCCAACTCCGGGCGAACATCTTTTTGATCGCTAACTCCACTCCATCAGGGTCCATCAGGGCATTTGCGGCGTGACGATCCGATAGAAACGGGCGGTGGCGGAATTGACACTCGTATCCACCGCTTCGATTTCTCCCGTGGAGGACGCCTGGATATCTTTGACGCGTGTCCAGTTTCCCCAAACCAGGTTTTCACTGTAGAGCAGCGAGTAGGTCTGTCCGGCTACGGCATTGAAGCGAAGGCGTGTCTGGCCGGCATCCACGACGACCGATGTAATGCGCAAAGGTTCAAGCGTGCCTGTCACCGTCACGTTCACGTCGTCCTGAGTGGACAAAACTCCATCGGAAGCCATCAAGCGCAACGTGTAGGTGCCTGGGCCTCCGAATGAAACTATGGTTTTGGCGGCATTCGGATTGGCAAATGCCACCGAGCCAGGACCCGTCACTTTGTTCCACGTGAGTGAGACCAACCCGGGCGGCTCCGGCAAACCATCATCCAAAACGGATCCATTCAAACTACCGCTGGCCGGCAGCAACACGGAGAAATCGGGCCCGGCATTCACCATCGGCGCCTGATTGGCCGGATCGGTCAGCGCGATGAGTTCCAAATCGAAACTCAGATCACTGCTGGTCGGTCCGCTTTGATGCACTTCAACGGCGACGACATTATTCCCATTCACCAGCAGTGAAGGATCGACTTGGCGTTCGTAGAACGCCGCTTCGTCGGCGCCACCAATGGCCGAACTGGCCCGCGTTGAGAACGTGATGTTGCCTTCGGGCATGTTACTGCGAAAGACCTCGGTTCCGTTCAAATAGACCACGGCGCCATCGTCGCGCATGAGCCGGACGGTGAGTTCGCGCACGGCGGAAGCGTTGAGAATCGAGAAGGTTTTTCGGAAGTAGTAAGTGAGGTATTTATTCGAGCCACTTGGGCCAAAACTGATTTCCGTGTTTTCAGGCCGGCCCTCGGGTGCGTCGCCATAACCCAGCTCGGCTGCGCCCGAATCCCAACTGCCATCGAGAAACGTGCGCTCGCGCCAGGCGGTGCCCTGGTCCACTCCATTGTCGAGATATTTCCAAGTGGATCCGGATGAAATGACCGCGGCCGAGGCCGGAACGCGCTCGATCATCACCGCGACCTCATCAGCGGCCTCCAATTCTCCATCGCTGGCTGTCAGCCGCAAAACATAACGGCCCACTCCCGGAAAACTTGCTGTGGTTGAGAATTGATTGGCATTGTCGAAAGCCACGACTCCTGGTCCGCTGACTTGCGTCCAGGTCACGCTCAATTGTCCAGGCGGGTTTGGCTGCCCATCATCGGTCGCGGAGCCAGTAATGGCTGTGGCGAAGGGATAAATTGCCGCCTGCAAATTGAGGTCGGGACCTGCGTTGACGCGCGGCACGCGGTTGCCGGTGTTGTCGAATCCCGGGGAAGGTACCCCTGGGCTGCTGCGCCAGTTCACCGGGTCATTCCCGTAAGCCGACGCATTCAAGCGCTCCAACGAAGCACCCAATCCGGCGGCATTGGTGGGCCAGGGAAGTCGGTCATTGTAACGCACGGCATCAACAGTGATGAGCGGCAGGATGACGATTCCATTTGTGTCCACATCGGGTGAATCCGGGCGCATCAATTGAAGCAACTCGCCACTGTTCTGCAGCACTCCCGGCCATGGACCGAGAACGGGCACGCTGGTCGGAATTGAGTATCGCGAGCGGAAAAGCGAAGGATCACTTCCAACGAGCACTGCCAGGCCTCCCGCCGGGATTTCAAAGCTTCGCGGAAAATCAAATCCGACGCCATCCAGCTTCCAGGTGT
>JBFMDG010000495.1:0-5827 GCA_040754135.1 Verrucomicrobiota bacterium | reverse complement strand
CTATGATCGTTGGTTCAGCCAGGCATTGAACAATGCTCAATTAAATACGGTGGCGACCTATTATCATCTCGTGCCGGCTTTCGAAAAACTGCTGAAACAAAACGGGGGCGACCTCGAGAAATTCTATTCGGCCGTGCGCAAACTCAGCCGCATGAAAAAGGAAGACCGCCATGGCGAACTCAACCGGTTGCTTTAGTACCGTCCCCCTCTTCAACCCTTCAACTCTTCAACCCTCCAACCGACGCAACTTCCTTGCACCGCCAAAGCCGTTGGCTAAAGTTCCACCATGAATTCCTCGGATTCTGTGTCATCGCGCCGGCGATTGCCGTTTTATTTCTTCCTGGCGTTGATCGCCGTGGCCTTGGTTCTTTTGGTTGCGTTTTGGATGCGTTCACGTTCGAGCGGAGGAGATGAGTTCATTCGTGTGATGAATGTGGGGAAGAACTACCTCGACAAAGGAGAAGCCGCGAAAGCGATCGAGGCGTTTTCCCGCGCGGTCAATCTTGCGCCGACTCATCCTGACGCCCGCCTGAACCTGGCCAACAGCTTTCTGCTCGCCGGCCAGCCTGAAAATGCCCTCAAAGAAGCTCAGGAAGTTCTGAACCTCGACCACAATTCCGCAGCAGCTCACTACGTCAAAGGATGCGCCCACAACCGCCTCGCGCAATGGGAGCAGGCCGTTCAAGCGCTCCAGGAATCCCAAAAATTGGATCCGTCCGTCGGTGCCGTCAGTTTTCAACTTGGCCTCGCGCATCAACAATTGAAGCAATGGGATGAAGCGATCACCGCGTTTCAGACCACCATTGGACTCGAGCCGGAACATCCCGCCGCTCACTACAACCTGAGCCAGGTGCTCATCCGCGCCGGGCGTCCCGATGAAGCCAATGCCGAACTGGAATTGCATCGGCAAATTCAGGCGAAACAACCGCCCGCACCGGCCACGCCTGCCACCTATGAACGCTGCAAACACACTTTGGCGCGCGTGCCTTTCCAACTCGAACAACCCAAATCCGACGGCGTTAAAGTCCAATTCGTCGATGCGACCTCGACCGCGTTCGGGCAGGCGCCAGGCGCCTGGCGCGGGCCTGTGGGAGTGATCGATATCAAGCAGGATGGCTGGAACGATTTGTTCGTGGGTGAAGCGGATGGATTCCGGCTCTTGATCAACACGAATGGCGTGTTTCAGCCGCAGGGCGAAAAAATTCCCGGCCGCCCGGAAGCGCAATATACGAAATGCCTGGTGGGCGATTTGCAAAACGATCGCAATGAAGATGTCCTCGTTCTCGGCACGAAAGGCTCGCATGTGTTCAAGTTTGCCACCAACGGATTTATCACCGATTCAACCGCCTTTTCACGTCTCGGCGGCCTTGCGGCGGTAGATGGGGTGCTCGCCGATTTTGATTTCACGGGCAAGCTCGACCTGGTCGGCGTTACCAGTTCCAACACGCTCCGCAGTTTCCGCAACCTGGGCAACATGGCCTTTTCCGAAACCACATCGACTTCCGGTGTGCCGCTCAACGTCACCAGCGCGCGCCAGATCGCGATGAATGACTGGAACAACGACGATTTCATCGACGTGCTGCTCGCGGCGCAAGGGCAGCCTCCCCTGCTGCTCCTCAAACAACGCGGCGGACGGCTCGTGGTGACCAATTTTCCGAGCGGACTTCCCAATGCGTCGGCCGTCACTTGCGGAGATCTGAACAACGATTTGCGCAACGACCTGGTGTTGCTCAGTGGCAACAACAAAATCGAAATCCACTTTCAAGGCGTGACGGAGAGTCTTTCCCTTTCCACTCGCAATGCCGTCCGCGAAGTGGCCCTGCTGGATTATGACAATGACGGATGGCTAGACCTGATCGCGACCGGCGAAGGCATCCAAGTCTGGCGCAATGTTGGACGGGCCGGGTTCAAGGAGATGTCGCGGGAACTTGGACTAGACATGATCAAAACTGGAAACATCCACGGACTGGCCACCGCCGATTTCGACAACGATGGCGATTCCGATTTGCTTTTGGCCGTCGATAATGCCCGGCTGCAATTGCTGCGCAACGATGGAGGCAATGCCAATCAACAGCTCAAAGTGCGACTCATCGGAAATCGCTCGAACTCGAGTGGCCTCGGAGTGCGCATCGAAGTTACCGCCGGAGGTTTGAGGACCATCCGCACAGTCACGCAATTGCCGGTCGAAATCGGCGTCGGCCCGCACCAGCAACTCGATTCGGTCACGGTCCGTTGGGTCGATCTGGAAATGCCCTGGCTCGATGTGAAGGTGGAACCGCAAACAGTGTTCGTCGCCGGCGAAATGACTTTGCCGACCGGTTCCTGTCCCTATTTGTATGCATGGGATCGGGCGCGGTTTCGATTTGTCACCGATCTGCTCGGCGCCGCTCCCATGGGCTTGCCGCTCGCCGAAGGAAAATACATCGACGCCGACGCGGATGAATTTGTCTGGGTAGGGACCGAAAGTAATTTTCAGCCGCGGGACGGGAATTACATTTTGCAAATCACCGAGGAATTGCGGGAAGTGCTCTATCTGGACGAAGCCAAACTTTTCGTGGTGGATCATCCGCCGGAAAGCGAAGTGCATCCGACGGACAAGTTGCTGCCTCGAAAACCATTTCCATCGCCCGGCGAACTGGTGGCGGTGCATCGCCGCACTCCTTTGGTGCGCGCCTTCCGGCAGGACGGCGCAGACGTCACGGATTTGCTCGTGGAAACGGATGGCAAATTGGTTTCGCCACTGCAACTGCGGGTTCCCCAGTTGCGTGGATTGGCTGAACCGTGCAGCGTCACACTCGACTTCGGCGCCCTGCAAACGGACCGTCCGCTGATGCTGGCTATGACCGGCTGGTTGCGTTTTGGAGGAGGCATGGCCAATATCGCTGCCTCGCAAAACCCTGATTTGCCTTTCCCTTTCCCCACGCTCGAAGTCGAATCGGCTTCGGGCGTTTGGCAACCGCTCGATGTTTCCGTGGGAGCTCCGGCGGGCAAAACCAAAACGATCCTTGTCGATCTCGCCGGAAAATTACCTGCGGGAAGCCGGCGGCTGCGCCTGAGCCAGGCATTCGAAATCCATTGGGACCGGATTGCCTTGTTCGAAAAAGCGGATGCGCGCCCGCGAATCGCTTCCTTGTCGCCCACACAGGCCGATTTGCATTGGCGCGGTTTTAGTGAGTTCCAGGATCTGCCTTGGTACCTGCCGTTGACGCCCGATTACGATCGAGTGTCTCCAAATGCCAAATGGCGCGTGACGCCGTCGGGATGGTGCACGCGATACGGGCCGGTAGATGAACTCGTGGCGCAGCGGGACGACGCGCTCGTGTTGCTGAATGGCGGCGATGAATTGACGCTGGCATTCGCGGCGGATCGATTGCCGCCCAAGCCCGCGGGCATGGTCCGCAATTTCTTTCTGTTTACGGTTGGTTGGGATAAAGACGCCGATTTTCATGTGGCCAAAGGTGAGTTTGTCGAGCCGCTTCCGTTTCATGGCATGGACGACCAGCGATATGGTCAGCCTCAAACGCCGCCGCGCGATCCAGCCTGGTGGATCCATAAATACAACACTCGCTGGGTCGGACCCATGACGCTGAAACGGAGCGCAGCGAACGGCGCCGGCGAGTAAGAGACGAGGTCGATTCCATCGGTTGACCGCAGCCATTCCCGATCGCCATGGCCGAGAGCTACTACTTTCAGCGTTTTGGTTTTTGCCCGCGCCAGATCCAATCCCCTCCGCATCCGGAACTCGGAATGGTCGTTGTCATCCCATGCTTCAATGAGCCCGACTTGGTCGGAACGCTCGAAGCACTTTTTCAATGTCAACGGCCAGCCTGCGCTCTCGAGATCATCGTTGTCATCAATGCCGCTGAAGGTGCTCCGGCTGAAATCATCATCCAAAATTCGCAGACGCGGATGGCGGCGACGGCATGGAGCGCGGCGCATTTCGAAGAAAAATGCCGAGTGCACTTGTTGGATTTTCCGGCATTGCCCCGCAAGCACGCGGGCGTTGGATTGGCGCGGAAAATCGGCATGGACGAAGCCTTGCGCCGGCTTGGCGAAGCAGGCCGCCCAGATGGCATCATTGTCTGTTTGGACGCGGACTGCCGTTGTGATGCCAATTATTTGGCCAGCCTCGAGACCCATTTTCGCGAGGACAAAAAGACGCCGGCATGCAGCATTTATTTCGAACATCCGTTGTGCGGGCCGCTGGATTCGAAAGTGTACGAAGCGGCCGCGCTCTATGAGTTGCACTTGCGCTATTATGTCCAGGCGCTGCGTTTCGCCCAATTCCCTTTTGCCTATCACACCATCGGGTCGAGCATGGCGGTCCGCGCCAGTGTTTACGAGGCGCAAGGAGGAATGAATCGGCGCCAAGCCGGCGAAGATTTCTATTTCCTGCACAAAATCATTCCGCTGGGGGGCTTTACCGAACTGAATCGCACCCGAGTCATTCCATCACCACGCGCATCCAATCGCGTGCCCTTCGGCACCGGCAAGGCTGTCCAGCGATATCTCGAAACCGGATCTTTGCGAAGTTATCCCCTGGCCGCCTTTCGCGATCTGCAACAGTTCTTCACGCATCTGCCAGAGTTCCAACCAGCAGACCTGCGCTCGGAACAAGATCGCTGGCCTGAATCTGTGAGAAGCTTTCTCGCCGAACAACGCTTCGATGAAGTCGTCGCGGAGATCCGGCGTCACAGCACCACCGCGCGCGGATTTCAGAAGCGGTTGTTCCGCTGGTTCGATGGTTTTCAAGCCATGAAATTTGTGCATCACGCCCGTGACCGATTCTATGGCGAATCCTCGGTCGTCGCTTCGGCGCGCGAGCTGTTGGGCGCATTGTCCGAACCCCACCAACCACACGCCCAAGCGCCGACCGAGAAAACATTCGAAGAGGTCAAAATATTACTGAAATGCTTTCGAGATTTGGACCGCAGTGGCAACATCGTTGGGACATCGAAGCATGACTCACCCATCTGAACCGAACGCGCCGACGCCGAACGAAATTCTCTTTGTCACTCATCAGCCTTCTTGCCAGACTTTGCCGTCGCCATGCACGTTCGAGCTCATTTTTTTCTCGCGCTCTCCGGCCTTCTCTGTTCGTTGGATGTGCGCGCGGCAACGACGGTTCAGGCGCTCCAAGCGATTGATGGCGACACCATTCGCCTGAGCGACGGCCGCACAGTTCGGTACATGGGCATCAATGCTCCCGAGAAAGGTCAGCCTTGGTTCGACAAAGCCACGCGAGCGAATAACGACCTCATCGCCGGAAAGAAGCTTCGCCTGGAAACCAGCGGCGGTTCGCGCCAGGACCGCGACGGGCGGCTGCTGGCCTTCGTGTTCGTCGGGAAAAAATGCGTGAATCTCGAGTTGCTTCGCCAGGGAATGGCGCACGTTTACCCGCCCATTTCCAAGAAGCACAAGAAATCATTCCTTGAAACGCAGGACGAAGCGCGCGCGGCCAAACGCGGCATCTGGTCGAAAGTTGGCGACGCCAAATTGGCAATCAGCGTCGTCCAATCCAAACCGCCACGCGGTGACAAGAATGCACTGAACGAATACATCGAGATCGAAAACTGCGGGGAAACTGAAATGAACCTGAACGGTTGGACGGTGGAGGACGGCAGCACGCATCGTTATCAGTTCCCCAAATTTGTGTTGCGCCCGCTTGCAAAAGTCCGGCTGCACACCGGGCTGGGGATCAACTCGGAAACGGATCTTTATTGGGGCCAGAAAACTCCGGTCTGGAATGACAATGGCGACATCCTCTTCATCCGCGACGGTCAGCAAAATCTCATTTTAATTCATGTGTATTGAATCCGCCGTGAGC
>JBFMDG010000494.1:0-5838 GCA_040754135.1 Verrucomicrobiota bacterium | reverse complement strand
CTTGAACAAATTTTCCGTGACTGGAGTTATTTCAGCCGGTGGCAGCAGCAATTGCAGGAAAAGATCGTGCAACTCGCCTTTTGAGAAAAACCCGGCCCCTACCCCAATGATTTCGTTTTCACTTTCACTCGACTTCCATTGGCAGCGAATGCCCATGGCGCGCCGGTTACCGCGGTGGTTGGTGTTCGTTACCTTGTCCATCCTGTCGTGTAGCGACCCTCGAGCGGAATCGTGGATGGACGCACTCCGCGCCATGCCGCTCAAAACAAAACAGCCGGAGCTGGTCTGGTCGAATGTCGTGAGCGTCCTGCTCGATTCGTTCCAGTCCAATCGCACCGTGAAAGCGCTCATTTTTTTGCCCGGCGCGCAGGACGAATTTTATTTTTTTCGCAAAGTGAAAGTGACGTGGACCAATTCCTCTCCTTCATTGCTCGACGCCGTTCAGGGCCTGACAAATCAAAATCCGGTGCAAGCCACTTTTCGCGAGCCGTTCCTCCTCATCCACACTCGAACGGACTGGCTCGAGCCGAAAAAGTCGATCACCGACAAAGTGCTGGCGGAACAATTAAGGCGCGCACCGTTCCGCGCGCATGTCCTTTACAAGGATCGCGAATGGGATCTCCTGCTGCCGGAACTCACGGACACATTGCGAATTGAGATTTTGCCCAAGAGCAAATCGCCCGATTCCTGGCATTTTTATCGTCATTCTTTCGCCGCGTGGCACCTCACCGCGTTCGAGGCCTTCGAGGCGATCGCTTTTGCCGGCAAAACCAGTTTCGCCATCGAGAAGAATCGCGTCGCTTTTCGACTGGACGAACGCCGGGCCATTCCTTGAGGCGTTCCGAACAAGAACGCTCTGAGTCATGGGCGAATTATTCCAATCGAACCTGATCTGGGGTTGGTTCCGAAAAAAATATCCCGAGCCAACGCCGGCGCAGGTTCAAGCCTGGCCGCTCATTCATGCCGGTCACAACGTGTTGATCGTTTCGCCCACAGGAACGGGGAAAACATTCGCGGCCTTCCTGGCCGTGCTCGATGCTTTGGCCGCACTCGAACAGGAATCGAAGCTCCGCAAAACGATCTATGCCATCTACGTTTCTCCCTTGCGCGCGCTCAGCTACGATCTCGAGAAAAATCTCAATGGCCCGTTGCGCGAGACTTATGGCGAGCATTCGCCCATTCGAGTCGGCCTGCGCACGGGAGACACTTCCCCTACCGAACGGCAGCGGCAATTCGTCCATCCGCCCCACATTCTGCTGACGACTCCAGAAAGCCTGGCCCTCTTGTTGAGCCAATCGAAATGGTTGCCGCTCCTCGCCACTGCGCGATGGATGATCGTCGATGAAATTCATGCCTTGGCGGAGAACAAACGCGGCGCTCACCTCAGCCTGAGCATGGAACGTTTGCAGCAAATTGCTGAAAGCAACGCTGGCAATGTAACTGGTCTCGGCCAGAACGCCGCCTTGGTGGTCGATTCCCAAATAACGAGCCACGTTCCTGCCGCGCCAGGGGATGGCGCCGGTGCGCTGCAACGCATCGGTCTTTCGGCAACCGTTGCGCCACTGACCGAAGTGGCGCAATTCCTCGCCGGCACCGGGCGCGCTTGCGAGATTGTGGATGCTTCGACCACCAAGAAAATCGATCTGCGCGTTTATTCGCCGTTGGGGAGGAATCCTTATCCGCCTTCCGGCTACACCGGTCAACGGCTGATCCGCGAGTTGGCGCGGCTCATTTTGCAGTACCGCACCACCGTGGTTTTCACGAACACACGCTCAGGCGCCGAAGCCGCGACGTTCTGGCTGATCCAGGCATTGCCCGAGCTGGCCAGTCAGATCGAGTGTCACCACGCCTCGCTCGATCGCGATGTGCGGCAGGAAGTGGAAGACCGTTTGAAGCGAGGCGAATTGCGCGCGGTGATTTGTTCGACCAGTCTCGAATTGGGGATCGACATTGGTTCGATCGATCTCGTGGTCATGTTATCCACTCCCAAAGGAGTTAGCCGGGCGTTGCAGCGTACCGGGCGTGCCGGACACAACATTCATGCAGTGAGCCGTGGTCTGCTCATGGCCACGAATTTGAATGATCTTGTGGAATGTTGCGCCACGGTCCTGCTGGCACGACAACGGCATTTGGATGCGGTGCGATTGCCTCACGCTCCGCTCGACGTCCTGGCCCAGCACCTGGTCAGCATGGGATGCATTCAAACCTGGAAACGCAGCGCGGCACTCGCATTGATCCGCCGCGCTTACCCTTACCGCGATCTCACGGACAACGATTTCAATGAAGTGCTCGATTACCTCGCCGGAGGTGGCAAAGCGTTACGACAGCAATACACTGAAACCTTCGGCAAAATTGTGCTCGATGAGGAGCGCTTTCAAACACGCTCCGGCCGCGTTCAGCGCGACCTCCTGCAAAACATCGGCGTCATCCCCAACGAAGGTGTCGTGCGCGTGAAATTAAAAGGACGAACCCTCGGCATGGTCGAAGAAATTTTCGTCCGCCAATTGCAGGTCGGCGATGTGTTCATCATCGCCGGGCGTCCGGTCCGTTTGGAACGAAACGGCTTGATGGAATGTTTCGTCAGCCGGGCCGATCATGCGACGCCCACTGTGCCACGTTGGAATGCCAATAAGATGCCCCTGAGCAATCGTGTCGCCGTCGAGATCGTCGATTTCCGCAGTCAGCTTCGCAAAAAATTGCTCGAGGCAGCGGAGCAGGAGCTGGCGGCTTCAGAAATGGTGGATTGGATCGATGGCCGGCTCGATTGTGGAAGCCTAAATGCCGAGATCATTTTTCGAATGCACCTCGCGCAATTTCGTCTCTCGGATATTCCCACCGCCGATTTTTTGCTGGTCGAAGAGCTCTCCGAATGCGGTGCGCGTGATGCCGATTTTGTCCTCGAACAAAAACGGCGAACCGGCCGTGCCGTTCCGCATTCGAGGGCCAGATCCAGATCCGGACCCGGCCTGGCGCGCCATTATTTTTTTCATTCGCTGATTGGGCGCGCCGCCAACGATGCCTTGTCGCGCGTAGTGGCCCGCCGCTTGAGCCGCTTGCGCGGCGGCAATGCCATCGCCACTCCCGACGATTACGGCTTCGTGCTCACGGTCACGCACGCCCAGCAGATTCGCGCGGCGGATATTCCCGTTTTGTTAGCCCCGGAAGATTTCGCGAACGATCTCGACCAGGCGCTCTCGCGATCGGATTTGTTGAAGTATCATTTTCGGAATGCGGCCCAGACGGGAATGATGGTTTACCGCAATTATTTCGGAGAACAAAAGTCCGTGCGCAAATTGCAATGGTCCAGCGAAGTCATTTTCAATGTGCTGCAGCAATATGAGCCCGACCATGTGCTGTTGCGCGAAGCGCGGCGTGATGCCGTTCACACTTACATTGATCTCGAAGGAGCGCTGGCTTTTGTGAACGCGCTCGAACAACGGCGCATCGAGCTGCGAACCGTCGATCGCGTGCCGCCCCTGTCCTTTGCCATGTTTGCCACCAAAATCAAAGAAGCGCTCCTCGTCGAAGATCCGCGCGAGATGATGGAACGATTATTTCACCATTGGTGGAGCCAGGTTGAATCATTGGCGGAGGTGAAAAGATGAGCCGTTCGCGACTCGAGATTGCGCCTGGCTTTTGGGCTGATGCGCGGCGCGCATTATGGATCGAGGAGTACGGTTGGCTGGCTGTGGCCGATTTACACTTGGGCTATGCCTGGGCTCATCGAGCCGCAGGTCAAATGCTTCCGGTCAGCGCCAGCCTCGAATCGATCCACCGCCTCCTGGAATTGCAGCGCGAATATCGCCCCAAGACCATAGCTATTCTCGGAGACATTGTGCATCGCGCTCTCCCGCTCGAAATGGTGCGGAACGAATTGGACTTGCTCCTCGGCCAGCTCAGCGCCGCCAGCGAACTGTGCCTGATCGGCGGCAATCATGATTTTGGCTTGGCTGAACTTTTAGCTTCCGGGCAATACCCGGCGCAACTGCGCGAGCACGCTCGCATCGGCCCGCATCTGCTGCTCCATGGTGATCAACCCGATGCCGCGGCCGCCGGTCCATTGTGCGAAGCGGCGCGCGCTCGCAAAGGCCGCATTCTCATGGGGCACGAACATCCGGCGCTCTCCTTGGGCGATGGAGTCACCAGCATGGTGCGATGCCCGTGTTTTCTGATTTCCGACTGTGTCCTTGTCCTGCCTGCATTTTCAACCTGGGCCAGCGGATGTGTCATCGGACGTGAGTCTTTTCTGTCGCCATTGGCCCGCCACTCGCGGTTCGAACAAGCCGCCGTGGTCATGGGCCAGCGCATCCTGGCAATGCGACTTGGACAAGCCGTTTGAGTTCCGCAAAACGCGTGACCATTGGTCCAGCACGCCTCGACCAGAAACAAATAATCGAACTCACATTCGATGCGACGGCCTTTTTCTTCGTAGCAGCCTGACGTGAGTCGGCTCTAACTTCTTCTTCGCGCAAACCTTGACTTGACCCCTTTTGCCTTCCCACGCGCAAACCGCTCTCGCGCGATTTGAGATCCGCAAAACGCGTGACCATTGGTCCAGCACGCCTCGACCAGAAACAAATAATCGAACTCACATTCAATGCTACGGCCTTTTTCCTCGTAGCAGCCTGACGTGAGTCGGCTCTAACTTCTTCTTCGCGCAAGCCATGACTTGGTCCCTTTTGCCTTCCCCCGCGCCAACCACTCTCGCGCGATTGAGATCCGCAAAACACGTGACCATTGGTCCAGCACGCCTCGACCAGAAACAAATAATCGAACTCACATTCGATGCGACGGCCTATTTCCTCGTAGCAGCCTGACGTGAGTCGGCTCTAACTTCTTCTTCGCGCAAGCCTTGACTTGGTCCCTTTTGCCTTCCCCCGCGCCAACCACTCTCGCGCGATTGAGATCCGCAAAACGCGTGACCATTGGTCCAGCACGCCTCGACCAGAAACAAAGGATCGAACTCACATTCAATGCTACGGCCTTTTTCCTCGTAGCAGCCTGACGTGAGTCGGCTCTAACTTCTTCTTCGCGCAAGCCTTGACTTGACCCCTTTTGCCTTCCCACGCGCAAACCGTTCTCGCGCGATTTGAGATCCGCAAAACGCGTGACCATTGGTCCAGCACGCCTCGACCAGAAATAAATGATCGAACTCACATTCGATGCTACCCAACGCCACCCCAAATCCAAAACCAGCCCCCATAACCTTGTAATCATTTAACCTTTTAACCTTTTAACCATTTAACTTTTGTAACTACCC
Organism: Verrucomicrobiota bacterium; assembly: GCA_040754135.1. Classification (GTDB taxonomy): domain Bacteria; phylum Verrucomicrobiota; class Verrucomicrobiia; order Limisphaerales; family SIBE01; genus JBFMDG01. The sequence continues at coordinate 578 of JBFMDG010000494.1, read as the reverse complement.
ACGCCGTCCAAGTCGCGCAGCATCTCTTTCGCAGAACGATATCGGCGGCGGACGTGAGAGGCGCAGGCCCTGGCCATCACTTCGTTCAAGCGCAAAAACAAACGGTGATCCTCCCATTCACGGACGTCGCGCGGCAGGCAAGGAAACGATTTTACCGGCAGACCGGTGCACATTTCGTAAAGGGTCTTGCCGAAACTGAACAGGTCGGCCGCGACCGCATGGACCCCTTCAGGCGCCGCGTAATCCTTCGGAATGTAACTGGCCAAAGTCTGATCCGCGTCCGCAAGCAGATCGATATCCGCCAATTTGGGCACGTCATCCACAAAGATAATGTTCGAGGGGCGAACGTCCCGATGGGTGAAGCCGCTTTCGTGGAGGACATCGAGGCCTCGCGCCAATTGAATGGCCATGCGCAAGCATTGCCTGGCCGGAAGCCGTTTGCGCGTCCCGTCGCGTTCCAATTCATTCTTGAGCGTGTGCGGACGGTATTCAGCCGGAAGAATTTTTCGGCCGGTTTGCAAATCGTCGGCCAATTCCATCATGTAACAGAAATAACCCTCCTCATGACGCTGGCGGAC
>JBFMDG010000493.1:0-5849 GCA_040754135.1 Verrucomicrobiota bacterium | reverse complement strand
ATCACCACTCCGGTGACATTGGCCCGGCAGAAATCCGCCATGCTCCCCATCGTCAGCCAAAAGGTCGAAGGGAAAAAGGTCTCGATTTACAATCCCAATGTGCAGGCGAAATTTCCGTTAAATGGGTTCCGGCTCAAGAACAGCACCTCGCTGCACTTGATGCAAGGGCCGATCACGGTTTTCGACGCGAACAGTTACGCCGGCGACGCGCGGATTGATGATCTCGCGCCCGGCCAGGAACGGTTGCTGAGTTACGCGCTCGACCTGAAAGCGGAAGTCGAACCGCAAACGCTCAGCGGGCGGCAGGACCTGCTTTCCGTGCAAATCAAAAAGGGCGTTCTGGTCATCACCCGAAAATCCACCGAGGAAAAGGCCTACAACGTCCGCAACCGCGATCAGAAGAAAAAATCGGTTTTGATCGAACATCCGTTTCGTTCCGATTGGCAACTGATCGAGCCGAAAGAACCCGCGGAACGAACGCGGGATCTTTATCGGTTCCTGGTGACAGTCGATCCCGGCCAGACCGCGAAACTCGAGGTGCGCGAAGAAAAGCCGGTGAGTGAACAAGTGCTGCTCTCGAATTTTCCCACCGATAGCATCGCCATTTATCTGCAGTCGAAAAAAGTGAGCGCGAAAGTGAAGGAGGCCCTTCAAAAAGTTGTCGCCCTGCGTGATCGCATCAGCCAGACCGCGGCCGAGCGGACCCGGCGCGAGACGCGTGTCAATGAAATCACGCAGGAACAGGGACGCATCCGCGAGAACATGGCCAAACTGAATCAGAATTCGGAATTGTACACCCGTTATGTGAAGAAGCTCGATGAGCAGGAAACGGCGCTGGAAAGCTTGCGGCAGGAGATCGAGCAACTCCGGACCACGGAAGCCACCCAGCAAAAGGAACTGAATGATTACCTGCTGGCGCTCGATGTGGAATGATGACCAGACTGGCGCTGGCCCTTTCGATCCAGCCAAACGTCAGCCTTTCATCGAGTGCAACAAGGCTGCCTCGCGTTCGAGCAAGGTCGGGTGCGAATAATAAAATCCGCTGTAAAGAGGGTGTGGCGTGAGATTCGACAGATTCTTCTCATTCAATTTCCGCAAAGCGCTGATGAGGGATTGCACTTGCCCCACGATTTGGGCGGCAAACGCGTCGGCCTGGTATTCGTAACGTCTCGACCAGAGATGCACGAGCGGTGAAAACCAAAAAGTGACCGTGCCGCTGAGAAGGCCAAAAAGAAGAAAGGCCGGCGCGAGATCGTCATTGGCAAAGCCGAATGCTTCATAAAACCAATCCTGCCGGGCCAAAAGGTTCAACGCATAAAAAGAAACGAGCATTCCCACGGCGCTCCAAAGCATCATCTTCGGGATATGCTTCTTTTTGTAATGACCGATTTCATGGGCGAGCACGGCTTCGAGTTCCGGCTCAGTCAATTGCTGCACGAGTGTGTCGAACAAAACAATTTTCCGGAAGCGGCCAAATCCCGTGAAAAAAGCATTCGAGTGCCGGGAACGTTTGCTGCCATCCATGATTTGAATGGTTTTGGCGTGGAATCCGGTTTTTTCGCCAAGCGCAAGCAGCCGCGCGCGCAGGCTCCCTTCGGGCAGGGGAGTGAACTTGTTGAACAATGGCAGAATGAGAATGGGCGCGAGAACAACCATCAGGATCTGAAATGCCAGCAGCGACGCCCAGCCCCAAAGCCACCAGAGAGAGCCGGCCCAATCGATGAGTTTGAGCAGCAGCAGGAGCAGCGGATATCCAAAAGCGAATGCGAGCAAAAGTCCCTTGAGCCGGTCGATCCACCAGAGTCGTTGCGTGGTGGTGTTGAAACCAAAGCGTTCTTCCAGACGAAACTGCGCGTACCAATCGAAAGGAAGCCCGGGAAGGGTCAATGCAATGGCGACGAGAAAAAGGAACAACGCCATGGCCCAGGCCGCGGTTCCAAATTTCCCGGCGAAAGCGTAAAAGGCCAGCGGCAGGACTCCACTGAAGAGCACGAGAAGAAGCAACAGCACGTTGTAAGTCGTTTCCACCTGATGAAAGCGGCTCTTGGCCAGAGTGTATTCGATGGACTTGCGATAATTTTCCGGTGTGACCACCTCTTTGAAAGCGTCTGGGATTTCCCTGGAATATTGCGAGACATGTTGCTGATTCAGCCGATCGAGCCAGAGTTGGGCGGCCCATTGGGCGAGGATCAAAGTCAGAGCAATCGTGCCAAACCACGTCATACCGGGCTTTTACTTAACCGGTTACAGTCATTCTGCAAACGAGTTTCTCGAAAAATTCCGCGCAACACGGCTTTGTATCGATTCGCATTTGGCAATCGCCAATTTGTTCGGTAGCTTCGGGCGTCGTCACGCATGAAGCATTGTTTTCGCCCGCGCTGGATTGGTTCACTCGTCTGGGTTTGTTTCATTTTAACCGCATTTTCACCGCCAGCGCAGGTGCTGATCACCGAGTTCCTTTCGAACAACACGCGCTCGATCAAGGATGAGGATGGCGATTATGTGGATTGGATCGAGATTGGAAATTTCACCATTGCCGCCGTCGATCTCGAAGGATGGTTTCTCACGGATGACGCCGCCGATTTGAAGAAGTGGCGATTTCCGAAAGTGGTGCTCGATCCCAACCGGCAGCTCGTTGTTTACGCTTCCAACAAAAATCGCGCTGTGGCCGGGCGCCCATTGCACACGAATTTTCGCCTTTCGAACGAAGGAGAATATCTGGCGCTCGTGCAGCCAGACGGCACCAATATTGTCTCTGAATTCCGCCCACGATTTCCGCCGCAAGCGCCGGATGTTTCTTTTGGTTTTCCGATGGCCCAGGAAAACGAGGTACTGATCCCAATGGGCGTTGCCGGTCGGATGCTCGTGCCGGAAACGGATCTGCTCGGCGCAAGTTGGACACAGGCATCGTTTGACGATTCTTTTTGGGATGTTTTAACGACACCGATTGGATTTGAACTCCCCGCACCCGAACCGAAAATGGAACTGCTCGCGGATTCGGTGGAAGACTTCTCCGGGATCCAGGGAGAACGCCAATGGTTTTACGGCTACTACAACAAATCCCTCGATCGCATCATCAATTATCAGGTCGTCGATTTTGTAGCGTTTCCGCGCGACGACGGTCCTCCCAGCGCCTCGAATTTCTGGACGGGAGAATCATGGGATTGGTTCAATGGCAATCCGCCATGGGACCAAATCCGCCGGGAAACGATGCATCCGAGCGGCGTTAATACGGGCGAGGAACATTGGGCGATTCGCCGATGGGTGAGCCGCGCCGCGGGCACGTTGCAGGTCGAATGGACGCTGGCCAAGGTCAATGCCCTCGGCAAAGGGGTCACCGGACGCGTCTATCAAAACGGCGTGCAACGGGACATTTTGACGATTGGGGGCACGCAAATCGCCCCGACCACTCGCACCGTTTTGTTGCAAGGAGTTAAAGTCGGCGACTTCATCGATTTCGCCCTCTCGCCAATTGGCCTTTCGAATGCCACCGACGACACATCGGATGAATCTTATTTCACGGTGAAGATTTTTGGCGCGACCACGTTGACGAACGACATCGCCACCGATATTGCGCCGCGCATGCATCAGCGCAATGCGTCCGTTTACGCCCGATTTCCATTCAATGTCGAGGATGCTTCGGCGTTTGAGTTCCTCACTTTGCGCCTGAAGTTTAACGATGGATTCGTTGCCTGGCTCAACGGAGTGCAGGTGGCGGCGCGAAACGCGCCTGAGTTGGTGAACTGGAACTCGACTGCGGCGGCGACGCGTCAGAAAGCGGATTCCGTCCGCTTCGAGGAATTCAATCTTTCGGGTGCGTTGGGCCTGGTGCACGTCGGCACCAACGTGCTGGCCATTCAAGGATTGAATGCGGCCGCGGACGATTCCGATTTTTTGCTCGCGCCGGAACTGGTGGCGACCACGTTTCAATTGACGGAAGGACTGGGCGTTTATTTCTATCCGCCAACCCCGGGCGCATTCAATGGATCCGGCAATACCAACTTCGGTCCGCTCGTGTTTGAGATCCGCCACGCGCCCTCACAGCCGAGCGACGATGATGCGTTGCACGTCACGGCGCGGGTCACGCGCACATTTCATCCTGTGGGAACGTTGTCGCTGGTTTATCGCGTCATGTATGGTCCGGAGACAAATGTGACCATGACCGATGACGGTCAAAATGGCGATGGCACAGCCGGTGATGGCATTTTTGGAGCGACCATTCCCGCGTCGGCAGCGGCGCCTGGGCAAATGCTGCGTTATTACATCTCGGCGGCCGATACCGCGGGGAACCGCACGCGCTGGCCGCAATATTTCGACACGCGCAACTCGCCCCAATATTTCGGAACCGTGGTCGCGAATCCGGCGGTGACGAGTTCCTTGCCGATTTTGGAATGGTTCATCGAGTTTCCGAGCCGCGCGGATAATGATACCGGCACGCGCTGTTCGCTCTTTTACCTGGGTGAATTCTACGACAATGTCGGCGTGAAGCTGCATGGCCAGTCCACCACGAGTTTTCCGAAGCGCAGTTACGATTTCGATTTTCATCGCGGATACAATTTTCGCTACGCCCCCAATCAGGCGCGGGTGGATGATTTCAATCTGATTTCGACCTATGCCGACAAAGCGCACATGCGGAACATTTTGGCTTACGAAACTTTTCGCGATGCCGGCGTTCCTTATCACATCGCGTTTGCCATGCGCATTCAGCAAAACGGAAAATTTCATAGCGACGCCCATTTCATTGAGAATGGGGATGACAATTATCTGGAACGGCTCGGGCTCGATCCGCGCGGCGCGCTTTACAAGCTCTACAATGATCTGAGTTCCACGGCAGCAGCGGAAAAGAAGACCCGCAAAAACGAAAGCAATTTTGACCTGCAAACGTTGATCAATGGCTGCAATCGCAGCGGCACGGCACGCACTCAGTTTCTCTTCGACAACGTCAACATTCCCGAAGCGGTCAACTTTCTCGCCGCGACCATCCTCACGGGCAACATCGATTGCTGTCACAAGAATTATTATCTTTACCGCGACACCGAGGGCACGCGCGAGTGGCAGATTTTACCGTGGGATGTGGACCTTTCTTTCGGACGCAATTGGACCGTTGCGAAGAACTATTTTGACGACACGATGTACACGGCCAATGGGCTTTACGTTGGCGATAATAACCGGCTGGGGATCGCCTTGTTCTCGACGCCGGCCATCAAACAGATGTACCTGCGCCGCGTGCGCACGCTCATGGATCAGTTGCTGCAACCGCTCAACACGCCTGCGACCGATTTGAAGTATGAAAAACGCCTCGATGAACTCGAGCGCCTGATCGCCCCGGATGCCGCGTTGGATTTCGCGAAATGGCCCACCTGGGGCAAAACACAAACCTTGAGCGAAGCCGTGGCCATCATTCGAACCAACTACCTGCCCGGCCGTCGTCGCTGGCTTTACGACCGTCAAACGGTCGGACGCGGCGGGGAAATTCCGCTGGCTCAACCAGCCAACGCCGCAGTGCAAATCCAAAGCATCGATTTCAATCCCGCGTCCGGAAATCAGGACGAAGAGTACATCGAAATCGCCAATACCAATGCCTTCGCCGTGGACCTCTCGGGCTGGCGCATTGTCGGCGCGGTGACGCATCCGTTTCATCCCGGCACGGTGATTCCATCTCGATCATCGCTCTACCTTTCGCCGAACGTCCTGGCATTTCGGGCCCGCTCGGCGGGCCCTTCGGGCGGCAAAGGACTTTTTGTGCAGGGGAATTATCTTGGGCAACTCTCGGCACGCGGCGAATGGCTGGCGATTTTTGATGATACCGGACGGCAGGTCAGCACCTTCAGCTATCCGGGAAATCCTTC
>JBFMDG010000492.1:0-5849 GCA_040754135.1 Verrucomicrobiota bacterium | reverse complement strand
CAGGGCTTTTTGCAAGGAAGCGGTGGTGTGCTGCGGGAAGGAAGTGATTGCTGAGGAGGCAAGGAAGAGAACGAGCCCGCACAACCAAACCAGCCGGAGCGAAGTTTTCATAAAATGGATTGTTAAGCGCCTGTGTTACGCCCATTGGCCGGCATACACAACGTATTTCAGGCGGTTCCGGCGAGCCCCTCTTGAACTTGTGGCAGAGTGGCGCCCTGAAATGAGCGCGGTCGAATTGAATGAAAAGTTTCTGGTGAAAATCGCCGGTTGGGAAGCGGTCAAGCAGGCGCAGTCTGCTCGAACGCGGCTAAAAAGGGTCAGCACTCAAAAAGGGTCAGTTCTTGATATTGGTAACTCGCTTGCCTTTTGCGTTGCGCTGGCGATAAAGCAAGTGATTCACATAGCTGGATGTCCCCATGCGCAATCGCTCCGCTATCCATTGCACGGTCATGGTGAGGTTCCTGTGTAGAACGGCGCTTCGCCGCACCACTCGAGTTGCTTGACCATGTTTTCCTCGATCATGTGAATGGGCACGTGGCCCGGTGGCCCGTGCGGCTCGCACCCCTCGTTCATGACTTGCACGCCTTTGGCCCACGCGCGTTGGGTGAGTTCGCCTTGCACTTCGAGTTCGCGGAATTGCGCCTGGTCGCCGGCGTCGGCCATCGAGCCGGGACGCAGGCCGTCGCGCTGATGCCGATTCAATGGCAGGTGCGACTCGCACTTTAATTCAACTGGGTTAAAACTTTTCAAATTTAAATCGCGTAAAATCTTCGGCGAATCGCCCGTGCGGCTCGCGCCTCGGTCAAAGCGATTCAACTCAATCCTCGTCCTGCAACTTCCGCCAATGCTCCATGAATGCGGCAGGTGAAACAACTGTGCAACCACGCCGCTTGTCTGGCGGGTAATCGGATAAATTTCCCGTCACCAGAAAATCCGCCGACGCTGCCAGCGCGACCGCGAGGAACGGTTCATCATCTGCGTCCGGCAAATCCAAGTCGGAATGTTCGCTGGCATCAACCGCCAAACCGTCAACGTCAAGTTTGGCCAGCACCTCGCGAACGCGCTTTGGGTCAAACTTGAAACGCGGACGGGCGACGACTTCGGCATACTCGGCGAGGATGCGCTCGTCATGGCAAACTTGAATCGCACCCGACAAAACCAGCGTGAGAACTTGGGCGGGATTCCCTTGTGATTGAAGCAAGCCCGACACGACGATGTTGGTGTCGAGCACGATCTTCATTTCCGGCGGCGGGCACGACGAGCGGCGGCGATTTCAGCATCAATGTCGGACATGGAGAGACCAGCCGTGCCATTGGTGGCAGCGGCCTCCTGAAGCGCGGTCTGCGCCTGCAACGCCCGCACGCTGCGCACGAGCGCGCGAGTGGATTCCACCGAAGCCGACGCGATACGCATGAGCACTGCGACCGGCCGGCCTTTGGACGTGATGACCAAGTCATCCTTGCTCGCGAACTTGAGCCATTGCTTCGCGGGCTTCTTCTTCAACTCACTGATTGAAATGGTGCTCATGGCTCAAAGAATACGCGTTTGCGAAACCGCGTGCAAGCCGCGCGCCGCGACGAACTCCGGCGTGAACTGGTCGCGCCATTCAGAGCTCGAAAGGGTCAGTTCTTGATATTGGAAACTCGCTTGCCTTTTGCGTTGCGCTGGCGATAAAGCAAGTGATTCACATAGCTGGATGTCCCCATGCGCAATCGCTCTGCTATCCATTGCACGGTCATCGCAGTTTCCGCGCGCAGCCGCAGCGCAATCGCCACCTTCTGTGCGACTCCATTGGTCCGTCCACCCAATTCTCCCCTGGCCAACGCCGACGTTCAGTTCTTCAGCCACCACCCCTTCGGCATGTTCCTCCATCGTCTCCTGCCGTTCCGTCCCATAATGCACCTGCCAGTCGGTTTTGGCGCATGCTTCCTCCAGCGTGCTGATAAACCGCTGCCGATCCGCGTCATCGCAGAAAATCGGCTCGCGCCGGTCACCGCGATTCAGGACATGGTAAACGGCCTCGGGATATTCAACTCGAAGTTTGCGCGCCACGGACAGGAGACTGCCCCCGCGACGCCGATTTGACCCGTTTAAGCGACGCCGATAGGTCAATACCAAGAACTGACCCGTTTGGGACGTTTGGGAACAGAACTGACCCCTTTTCGTGGTTTCGTTGAGCCCCTCTTGAACTTGTGGCAGAGTGGCGCCCTGAAATGAGCGCGGTCGAGTTGAATGAAAAGTTTCTGGTGAAAATCGCTGGTTGGGAAGCGGTCAAGCAGGCGCGCAGTCTGCTCGAACGCGGGAATGTGCTCAGCTCGAATTGGACGCCTCCGATTCTCAAAGGGGTGGTGCAGGAAGGAACCATTTCTTATCGCGCCGGATTAGTCATCAAGGACTCCATCGACCTCGAAAACATGTGCAGCTGCCGTGCTTCACGGCAATACGGAACGATCTGCGCGCATTCCGTGGCGGTTGGTTTGCATCATTTGAATCGGGAAGCTCGCGAATCCCAATCGGGACCGGCATCCAATTCCGCAACCCGCTCGAAAACTTCCATCAATCAAACCGCAGCCAGCACGGCGACAGCCCGCGTTGGCCGGCGGATATTGCGCGCGGCTCCAGAGGAACGCGGCGAGCCCGCTGAAATTCATGTCATTCTCCCGCCGAATTTTTTGGCGGCGGCGGCCAAGGGCAAAATCATGATCTGCTTCGAAGGCCGCACCAATCGCGGGCGCGCGCCGCTCAACGCCTTGGGATTTTCGACGCGCTTTGCTTTTCCAAAGGAAGATCTGGCCGTGCTCGATACCATCGAAACACTCGCCGAAGGTGAGACGCCAGCGATGCTGATGATCGAGGGTCCCGCGCTCGATCGTTTGCTTGAAACCCTCGTCGATCATCCGCGCATCACTTTGGGAAAGTCGCAGGAAATCTCGGTGATCAAAGCGCCCTGGCGGGTCCCGGTTCAGGCGCGCCTGGAAAAATCGGGCGAGATTTGGCTGGCGCTTGGCGGCCATGGATTGGCTCAACAACAAATCAGCGGCACGAACTGGATTTTTGCTGCAAACAGCATCCAACAACTCAGCCTGCCCAAGGGTTACAATGAGCTCTTGCGCGGTCCGTTGAAACTCCCGCGCAGTCGTGTTCCGCAATTTCTGTCACAGGATTGGCCAGTTCTGCTGCGGGAATGCGACATCGATTCGAATTTTCGTATTGAAGATTTTTCCTTCGCGCCGCAACCGCCTCGTTTTCATCTCGCGCTCACGGGTGGGCTGGCCCAATTGCAAGCGCAGCTTCAATGCGCTTACGGGCCGCGCATCATGACCTTGGGGGTGACGGCCATAACCGAATCACTTTGGCTGCCGGACGCAGAATCGCCGACGAAATATTCCACACGCGATCTGGCTGCGGAGCAAGCGGCGCTGGGCCGGTTGTTGCGGTCGGGTTTCACCGGTCCCGATGCTCAGGGCCGTTATCAATTGCTCGGACAAAATGCGGTGCTGAACTTTTTCGCGCGCGAGTTTCCACGGCTGGAAAGGGAATGGTCGGTAACGTTGGAAGAACGGCTCGAGAAAAGCACAGCGAAGAATCTCGAACGCATCGCGCCTCAATGTGAAGTCACGCCATCCGGAGAACAATGGTTCGATTTGAGCGTCAGTTACACCACCGCCAGCGGAGAGAAATTCTCCGCCGCCGAGATTCAGCGCCTTTTGCTTTCCGGCCAGAGCCACACGCGGTTGCGCAACGGACGGATCGCGGTCATCGATACCGGTGCAGTCGAGGAATTGCAGGAGGTCTTGCTCGATTGCGCTCCGCAACAGCATGACGGCGCCTATCGCATCGCCAATCAACAATCCGGTTTCCTCGAAGCGACGATGCGGCAGCAGCCGGGCTGGCAATTCCACGCGCCGACCTCATGGCACGAGCGCGCGGCGCAACAGACCGGCGAAGCGCAATGGCCGGAACCAAGCCTCGGCGCGCTGGCCTCGGTTTTGCGCCCCTATCAAAAAGCCGGTGTCGGCTGGATGAATTTCCTCCGTCAGAACTATTTCGGCGGCATTCTAGCCGATGAAATGGGGCTGGGCAAAACGCTTCAAGCGCTCGCTTACGTTCATTCGCTCAAGCTGGCGCAAGGTGACAGTGGACTTCGTCCCGACCCAGTGCTGGTGGTTTGTCCAACGAGTCTGGTCTTCAATTGGGTTGCCGAAGCCAAACGATTTACGCCTGACCTCAAAGTGGTTTCGATCCATGGCCCGCAGCGCCAAAGCCGTTTTGCCGAACTGGCCGAAGCCGATCTCGTGGTGACCAGCTACGCCCTCATCCGGCGAGACGCGGAGCATTACCGCGATTGCGAATTCGACACGGTGATTTTGGACGAAGCCCAGCACATCAAAAATCGCCAAACGCAAAATGCGCAGGCGGTGAAATCGATTCGCTCCCGTCATCGGCTGGTGCTGACCGGCACGCCGCTTGAAAACTCGGTGCTGGATCTCTGGTCGATTTTCGATTTCCTCATGCCCGGATATCTCGGCGCCGCCAAAGATTTCCGGGAACGCTATGAAATCCCGATTGCCCGAGAGAAGAGTTCGGAAGTCCAGGCGCGGCTCGCCCGGCGCATCCGCCCCTTTCTTTTGCGCAGATTGAAACGCGAGGTCGCAAAGGAATTGCCCGAGAAACTGGAACAGGTCTCCTACTGCGAGTTGACCGAGCAGCAACGCGGGGTTTATCAGCAGGTGCTGGAAGCGGGACGCCAGGAGATCGTCAAAGCCGTCGATGCGCAAGGCCTGCAAAAGAGCCGGATGATGATTCTAAATGCGTTGCTGCGTTTGCGTCAGATCTGTTGCGATTTGCGATTGTTAAAACTGGAACAGGTGGACGCGGCGGAGGCTTCGGGCAAGCTCGATCTGTTTGGCGAATTGCTCGAAGAAATCATCGATGGCGGCCATCGCGCTTTGGTGTTCAGCCAGTTTGTCAGCATGCTGACGCTCCTGCGTGAACGGCTCGATGCCGAGGGCATTGAATATTGTTATCTCGACGGATCGACCCCCGATCGCGCCGGCGTGGTGCAACGGTTTCAAGGGAATGCCAAAATCCCGATTTTCCTGATCAGTCTCAAAGCCGGAGGTGTCGGACTGAATCTGACCGGTGCCGATACCGTGATTCATTTTGATCCCTGGTGGAATCCGGCGGTGGAAGATCAAGCCACCGATCGAGCTCATCGCATCGGCCAAACGCGTGTGGTCACGAGCTATAAACTCATCACGCGCGGCACCGTCGAAGAAAAAATCCTCAATCTCCAGGAGCGCAAACGCGCCATCATCCAAAGCACTCTCGGTAGCGAGGAGGAATTCGCGTCGGCATTGACGTGGGAGGAAATCAGGGAGTTGTTTCAATAGCGATTTCTGGTCAGGGGAGGGGGCGTTCAATGGTTTAATGGTTAAATGGTTAAATGGGTTCAAATGGGCTGCGATTCAATCCTCGTAGCATCGAATGTGAGTTCGATCATTTGTTTCTGGTCGAGCCGGTCTTAACCATCGGTGACGCGCTTGCCGGATCCGGGTTGAAAGCCGGCGCCGTTGTGCGCGTGGGAAAGTGCGTGGCAACTGGGTGGCTTGCGCGTGGAAAAAATTTGAGCCGACTCACGTCAGGCTGTTACGGGGGAAAAAATAAAATGGCCGTAGCATCGAATGTGAGTTCGATCATTTGTTTCGGGTCGAGCCGGTCTTAACCATCGGTGACGCGCTTGCCGGATCGAGTTGAAAGCCGGCGCCGTTGTGCGCGTGGGAAAGTGCGTGGCAACTGATTGGCTTGCGCGTGGAAAAAATTTGAGCCGACTCACGTCAGGCTGCTAC
>JBFMDG010000491.1:0-5866 GCA_040754135.1 Verrucomicrobiota bacterium | reverse complement strand
GACGGCTTGCCCGATGGTTCGAGGGTTTCGCGATTCACCGTCTCTCGGAGCGATCCGCCCCGGGTCGATCCCGGAAGCGAGCAGATCCTGATCACTTGGCTTTCCGGAGGGCACAATGGCGGTTGCCTGAAATTTGGGCCGGAGGGTTGCCTTTACATTTGCACGGGCGACGCCGCCGGACCCAATCCGCCGGATCCACTCAACACCGGACAGGATGTGAGTGATTTGCTTTCGTCGATTTTGCGCATCGACGTCGATGCCACCGATCCCGGGAAATCTTATCGCGTGCCCGCGGACAATCCGCTGGTGGGTGTGAAAGACGCGCGTCCGGAAATCTGGGCCTACGGTTTTCGCAATCCGTGGAAGATGAGTTTCGATCGGAAGACCGGCGCGTTGTGGACGGCGGATGTGGGATGGGAATTATGGGAGTTGGTTTATCGCGTCGAGAAAGGCGGCAATTACGGCTGGAGCATTGTGGAAGGCGCTCAACCAGTCAAACCCAATGGCCAACGCGGGCCGACGCCCATTCTGCCGCCGACCGCAGCCCATCCGCATTCGGAAGCCGCCTCGATCACCGGAGGCTATGTGTATCGCGGTCGCAAGTTCAAAGAGTTGATCGGCGCCTACATTTACGGCGATTGGGCTACGGGAAAAATCTGGGCCTTGCGCCATGACGGATCGAAGGTGGAATCGATTCGGGAGCTTGTGACCACACCGCTGCAGATCATTTCGTTTGCGGAGGATGAGGCCGGCGAACTGTTGGTGATGGATTACGCGGGGACGATTCATGAGCTTGAATTGAATCCGGCGCCGGATACGAGCGAGACCTTTCCAAAGCGGCTCAGCGCAACGGGGCTGTTCAATTCGGTAGAAACGCATGCCCTGGCTCAAGGAGTGATCCGTTACTCGATTAATGCGGAGCTCTGGTCCGATGGTGCGATCGCGGATCGGTTTGTTGCCTTCCCCGGTGTTTCAGGCGTCATCAAAACCAATGAGCATCGCTGGGCCTTTCCGAAGGACGCGGTGTTGGGCAAAACCCTTTCCATTCCGATCGAGCAGGGGAATGCGGCTGAACCGAAGCTGCGTCGGCTCGAAACTCAAGTGCTCCATTACGACGGGGTGACGTGGCGCGGGTACACGTATCGTTGGAATGAAGCGCAAACCGACGCGGCGCTGGTGCGGGCAGAGGGCGAGGAGACTGTGCTCGAAATCCGGCAAACGCATCGAGGAGACAATCGCTTGCGGCGGCAGACCTGGCGTTTTCATAGCCGCGCCGAGTGTTTGCGCTGCCACAATTCCTGGGCGGGGCCGCCGCTCGCTTTCAATCTTCTGCAATTGCAAAAGGAGCACGATTACACGATGCACCAGGCCCGCCCGGCAGTGGCGGAGATTCACTCGCAACCTGCGCCGGCAAGAACTTCGGCGCGATTTGATCAACTGCGCACACTGGCGCACGTCGGAATCATCGATCCCGAACTCGCTCGACAGAAGTCGCCTCGATTGCTGAATCCGTATGAAAGCGGGCTGCCTTTAAATGAGCGGGCTCGATCATGGCTCCATGTCAATTGCGCGCATTGCCATCGCGAAGGAGCAGGGGGATCGGTCATTTCGCATTTCAATTTCGAATTGAAGCCGGCCGAGATGAAGACGTTTGGCGTGACGCCTTCGCAAGGTCAGTTCGGCATGAAGGAAGCCAGGGTAATCGCTCCCGGCGATCCGCTGCGATCGGTGCTTTACTACCGGATCAACGCACTTGGGCCCAGCCGCATGCCGCGTCTAGGGTCGGGAATGATCGATCAGGCCGGGGTGCAACTGATTTTTGATTGGATCAGCTCGATGCCCATCGAAAGTAAGGGTTCGGAAGAACAACGTGCGGAATGGCTGCGCACCCAGCGCGCACTCGTGCAATCGCTCCGATCGGACGTGAGCTCGGTAAACTCAGCGAAAACAGCGTCAGCAAAGATCGATCGTGCGCTCGAATCCACGAGTGGAGCGCTGCTGTTGTTGCGAGAGATCGATCAAGAAACGATCCCGCCCAGCGCACGCGATCGCATCATCGAAAAGGGAACGACACATCCCGATTTGCTTGTTCGGGCACTTTTCGAGCGCTTTTTGCCCGAAGAAAAGCGCTCCCGAAAGCTGACGCCCGATTTCAAATTCGAGGAAGTGCTCGATCACAAGGGCAACACCGATCGCGGCAGGGCCATCTTTTTCCAGACTGGCGGCGTGCAATGCTACCAATGCCATCAGGTGAGAGGGGAGGGACGCGCGTTTGGTCCGGATCTGAGCGCCATCGGCAAAAAATATTCGCGCGCTCAATTGCTCGAGCATCTGGCCCATCCGTCGCGCCGAATCGACCCCGAGTTCATCCTCTACCAGATCGAAACCAAGAACGATCTGTTGCACACCGGCTTCCTGCTGAAGAAAACAGCGGATGCGATTCATCTCAAGGCCGCCGACTTGTCTGAATTGCACATTCCAGTGACTGAGGTTCAAACGATGCAGCCGTCGCAGATTTCGGCGATGCCCGAAGGACTGCTGCAAAATCTCACCGCGCAGGAAGCGGCCGATTTGATCGAATACCTGTTTGGATTGCAGTGATGCTTCGCGTTCGGCGTCAATCTGAAGGAGCGGCGTTGCGCGAATCGTGGCGGGTTATTTCAATAGGGCTTTGACCTTTTCGGGATCGCGTGTGGGCGGCTGACACGCTGTGCCGGTGCAGAGGTACACCGCGGGTTTGCCTTCGTGCAGAGGCAAAGTTTTAGCGAATGATTCGACGGGCCCGTCCACGCCCAGGACGACTTTGTTCGGCTGATAAACCGAATGGGCGGCACGGAGCAAGGCCTGCACTTCATGAGAATGGCGATCGCCCACGATGACGGCGCGTTTGGGTTCTTCCAGCCAGTAATCGAGAGCGATCAACAAATGCGGCACCGCCTGCGGCAGGGTTTGCAGGCGCTCCGCCAACAGCCGCAATGTCTTTTCCGCCGCTGCTTTGAAATCATTCCGTTCTGAAATCGATCCCAGCCTCAATAACGCCAGCACCGCCACAGAATTCCCCGAGGGCTCCGCGCCGTCGTAATCCTCCTTCACGCGTAGAATCAAGTCGGACGCGCCATCGCCACTCTGCCAAAAGCCGCCCGCTTCCACATCATAAAAGCGGCGCAGCATGCTCTCGGCGAGATCCAGGGCAAATTCGAGAGAGGCGGGCTCGAGGGTCGCTTCATAAAGATCGATGACTCCGGCCAGCAAACTGGCATAAGCGTCGAGCAATTGAACCTGGTCGCGCTCCCCATCACGCCATCGGTGATAAAGCGTTTTCGTTTTGTCGTCCCAGAGTTTTGTTTTGAGAAAAGCCAAATTCTTTTCCGCGGCCTTTCGATACTGCGGATCGTCCAAAATCGCATAAGCCCGCGCCATGGCGCCTAACATCATCCCGTTCCATGAAGACAAAACTTTGTCGTCAAGATGCGGACGGACGCGTTTGGATCGCGCCTCGAACATTTTCTTTTTCGCGGATTCCAGCAAAGGCTTGTCGCGCTCGTTCAAGTTTGCCTCGGCAATGCTCAGCACATTTTGGTTTGGCAGCGGCTGAGGATCGCTGTGATCAACGAAATTCCCGCGTTCGGTAACGCCAAAATAATTCGCGGCGATCTTGAACTCCTCCGGCGAAAGCAGCCCCGCCATTTCCTCGCGCGTCCAGCAGTAGAATTTTCCCTCTTTGCCTTCGCTGTCGGCGTCCTCCGCCGAATAAAAGCCCCCTTCGGGATGGGTCATGTCGCGGAGAACATAACGAAGTATGTCGCGCGCCACATCGCCAAAGCGCTGCTCGCCACTCACCAGGTAAGCATCCAAGTACAAATTCACGAGTTGCGCGTTGTCATAAAGCATTTTCTCGAAATGCGGCACAAGCCATTGGGCATCGACGGAATATCGGGAAAAGCCGCCGCCGAGTTGATCGTACATGCCTCCCGCGGCCATGCGTTCGCAGGTGTGCAGAACCATTCTCACGCCTTCAGCGTCGCCGGACCGCACGGCTTGACGCAAAAGAAACAAGGGCTGGCTGGGCCGCGGAAATTTGGGCGCGCCGCCAAAACCGCCGTGTTGCGGATCGTACTCCGCTTTGAACTTCTCGACTGCGTTCGTCAAAATCCGAGGGGTAAGAAGGAGGTTGTTCGTTCCCTGATTGGCCGTCGTCAGAAGCGTCAGGTGCTGATGCAACTGGCTGGCGGAATTGAAGACATCGTCGCGGCGCGTTTCCCACAGCCGTTGAATTTGCTGCAAGACCTGAAGAAAACTTGGGCGGCCATAACGACTCTCGGGAGGATAGTAGGTTCCGCCGTAAAACGGCTTGAGCTCGGGGGTGAGGAAAATGTTCAAAGGCCAGCCGCCCTGACCGCTGATCGCTTGCACCGCGGTCATGTAAATCTTGTCCACATCCGGCCTTTCCTCGCGATCCACCTTGATGCTGACAAAATGGGCGTTGAGGTAATCGGCGATTTCCTTGTTCTCGAAAGATTCCCTTTCCATGACGTGGCACCAATGGCAGGTCG
This sequence comes from Verrucomicrobiota bacterium, assembly GCA_040754135.1. GTDB lineage: Bacteria > Verrucomicrobiota > Verrucomicrobiia > Limisphaerales > SIBE01 > JBFMDG01. Next base: position 1,313 of record JBFMDG010000491.1, on the reverse strand, counting down.
AGTAACCGATGCTCAGGAAGATGACCTTTTTTTCGGCGCGCGCTTTGGCGAAAGCTTCCTCGCCCCAGGCAAACCAATCGACGGGATTGTGTTGATGCTGGAGCAGGTAAGGGGATTTTTCGCGCGCCAGGCGATTTGTGAACGCGTGAGCAGTGGGAGAGTTAGTGATCATGGGTGCAGAAGCCGGAGCATCCGGTTTTTTGGGTTTGCAGGACCAAAGCACCGGGACCAGCAGGAGCAATAGCGTGGCAATCCGGCGATTTCCGTTTTGGAAAAGTGACACTGGGTACGATAGCGGGTGGAACCAAGGGGGCAAGAGCCAAAACGGCTGGTGCGGCTGGTGTGGATTTTACCGCACGAAGAGAAATCCAAAGCGACGTCGCATCGAATGTGAGTTCGATTATTTGTGTATTGCCGAGGTGAAGGGCTAAAGGGTTGAAGAGTTGAAGAGTTGCTTCTCGTCGATCCCCTACCGAACGCCGGATCCTTTACGTGGAGCGCGGTTGATCGCGTGGGAATCGCTTGGGCAATTGGATGGCATGCGCGCAGAAAGAATTTGAGCCGACTCACGTCAAGCTGCTACGGAGAATTGGGGTCTGCGTAGCATCGAATGTGAGTTCGATCATTTGTTTCTGGTGGGGGTGCGCTTGACGATCGGGTGCGCGTTTCGCGGATCTCAAAAGGTTTTGGAGCGTTTGACGCGCCGGCGAGCGTACTGGCAGACGTTTGGCATGCGCGCAGAAGAAGTTAGAGCCGACTCACATCAGGCTGCTACGGAGAATTGGGGTCTGCGTAGCATCGGATGTGAGTTCGATCATTTGTTTCTGGTGGGGGCGCGCTTGGCGATCGGGTGCGCGTTTCGCGGATCTCAAAAGGCGGCGGAGCGTTTGGCGCGCGGGCGAGCGTTCTGGCCGACGTTTGGCGTGCGCGCAGAAAAAGTTAGAGCCGACTCACGTCAGGCTGCTACGCAGAATTAGGGTCTGCGTCGCATCGAATGTGAGTTCGATCATTTGTTTCTGGTGGGGGTGCGCTTGACGATCGGGTGCGCGTTTCGCGGATCTCAAAAGGCGGCGGAGCGTTTGACGCGCCGGCGAGCGTACTGGCCGACGTTTGGCTTGCGCGCAGAAAGAGTTAGAGCCGACTCACGTCAGGCTGCTACGGAGGATTGGAGTCTGCGTAGCATCGAATGTGAGTTCGATCATTTGTTTCTGGTGGGGGCGCGCTTGACGATCGGGTGCGCGTTTCGCGGATCTCAAAAGGCGGCGGAGCGTTTGACGCGCCGGCGAGCGTACTGGCCGACGTTTGGCTTGCGC
>JBFMDG010000490.1:0-5879 GCA_040754135.1 Verrucomicrobiota bacterium | reverse complement strand
AGAGAGCACTTCGCGAATGGCCAGCGCGCCATTGTTCGGTTGCGTGGCCCATGCGCCGGCCAGCAAGGCCGCGCCCGCCGGATTGCGCATTCCCACGCCGGTGCTTGCCGGAACCAAACCGTCAAACAATCGGCGCTTGGTAAAAAATTCTTTCCGCACAAGGTTGAAAGGGCCGTACCAGCCGAGAATCTCGTCCATGAAAAGCCACGTTCGAATCACATCGGTGATTTTCATGCCGGCGACGGCGAGCGCGGCTTCCATGCGGTCGAAGGTTTGCGCCGCTTGAATTTCCTTGGGGGCACTCAAGCGAGCCGGGCCGATGTCGCCCAGCAGACAATGCCGCGCATAACCGTCGTCAAAGATTCTGCCAGCCACACGTCCCTCGAATTCGATCGTTTGCACGGGCGTTCCGGTGACGGCCAGGAGATGCATGCCGGCAATCGGTCCTGACGTTCCGGCATCGGTGTCCAGCCAGGTGATCGGCCAGTCTATTTGTCCAAGCAAGCGCCCCATCTGCCCGAGCAATTCCGCGCGCGCTTCCAAACGTCCGAAGATTTCCTGCCGCACCACACTGGCGGAGTGTTCGCGCAACACCGAAGCCAATCGCCAGAGCATCATTGAAGGTTGCTCGCCCGGACGCGGACGAACGGTCAGGTGCAATTCGCCGGCGTGCGGGCGCGTGACGATTGTGAGGTCGAGGCCGGGCTCCGAGACGCGATCGAGAACCGAGATCGACCGGCGTTGAACAGGAATGGGTGTGGTCATAATGCAAAATTGAGCGAGCCTTGGCCTTCCGCAGCGGGCGCACGCCTTCTTGTTGGCTGCGCCAGATCGTGCCAATGAACCTGTCGTGAATTCGTGCTTGCGCTCATAACGACAGGACGAACTCCACCAGATCATCGATTTGTTGCGGCGTGAGATGCGAGGTCGCGCCGTGATCATCGTTGGAATTAAAAGTGGTGACGACCTCGCGCACATTGGCCGCCCTGCCATCATGCAAATAGGGCGCGCTGCGCCACACCTCGATGAGGGACGGCGTGTCAAAGCGATCCGCCGGCTGATCAAATTTTCCGATCGTGCCGACGCCATGCAATTTGCGATCGGTGTAATGCGAGCCTTTATGGCAATCGGCGCAACCGACTTTTTCATCGAAGAACAAGGCTTTGCCACGAGCGGCGGCGCGGGAGAGTTTGCCCTTGACCAGGCGCGGGCTCGGGATTGGTTTGAGCGCGCTGAGATAAGCATCGAGTGCTTCGGCAACCTCTGGTGGTTGCACCGTAAACAGACTGTTGCGAATTCCCGCCCGCACCGCCACAAAGGCATTCGAGCGGACGCCCAGCCACATCGATGGCGGAGTTTGATGCGCTTGCAGCAGGCTTTTCGCATTCTTCGGATTGCCAATGCCGTCGTTGAGATTGTCCCAATTCAAACCATCCACGCGCGCGTCTGAAGAATGGCAACTGGCGCAACTCTGCCAGCCTTGAAAGCAAATGGTCGCGTCGTTGAAATAAGCTTCACCTCGCCGAATGAGCGTGGCTTCGTCCAATGTTTTTCCAGAAACCAAAATGGGGTTGGCAGCGGCCAGCGAAGCGACCTGGACGGCCTCCTCCCGTCGCGTGTTCCGCGAAGCGGGAGTCAACGAAAGGGAATGCGCGCGCGGCTTCGCTTGACTCAGATCGATGACACTGAGCGAGTCCGAAAAATAATTGGCGAGGTACGCCTGGGGGCCGATCAATGCCAGTCCGCGCGGACCGCGATCCGCGGCGCCCAGTCGAACGCGCTGACGAATTCCAACCAGAAACGACAGATCGTTCGGCACATCCGCGGTTGTTCGCGAGGCCGACGCATAATCTGATTTGCGCTCCGGTTTCGGTTGGCTGAGTTGTTCCAATTTCGCGAGCAACCCGGGAAAATCGATGACGCTCAATTCATGAGTGCCCGCGTGGGTCACGAGCACCGCCTGGCCATCGGCGCTCCAGGCCGCCGCCCACGGATTGGCCGCGCCGGAATCGATGTTGTCGAGCAGCACCGTGTTCACCAGGCGCATCGCGCGCACATCAATCAAACTGAATGCGCTCGTGTTGATCCAGCCCCGCTCGATTTGCGTCGTCGGCAAATGAAATCGCGAAAGAAGATGCGTGACCACGGCATGACGGCCATCGGGAGAAATGCGCACATCTCGCAACAACCCGCTCCCATTGGGCAATGGCAACTCGCAAATCACCTGTGCGGTTGCGGTGTCCACCACGCTCACCGAGGCCGCCACGACGTCCACGTCCGCGCGGCCGCCGTGAAGGTGATGCGCCACCAGCAACCGCTGCCCGTCGGGAGTCACATCCGCAGCCACCGGTTCGCGCGTGACTTTCAATCGCCGCATGGTTTTGCGCGCGTTCAGGTCGATCCAGACGATCTCGTCATTGAAACGATTGCAGAGATAGAGCGTGCGGCCATCTGAACTCAACACCGGCGCCATGGCGGTGTGGCCCGCTGGAATTCGCGCACGCACTCGGGCCCGCGGCACCTCCAAAATGCAGACCGTGCTTTCGGGTGCGGCACAGGTGACGATCAATTGTTGGCCATCTCGAGAGAGCGCCAATCCGAGGGGGGATGCAGGCACGGGCACCTCCTTGACGATGCGCGAATTGGCGATATCAAAAAACGTCACCTGATTGGCCGTCGCGCAGGCGATGAACAACATTCGGCCATCGGGCGAGGCGGCCAGTGCCGTGGGTGAAAGCGGTGCCGATGTCGAAGCGCCAAGCTGGAACGCGTCCGCAAGCATGCCACTGAGGACGAGTGGCAAGATTCGACTGGAAACGTTGCGCCAGATCCATGCGGCAGCTGAGAATGCGTTCCGGCGGAGGGTGAGTTGGCGTTTCAGGCAAACGAGCTCCTCCGGGCTTCGGGTGTTTGGATGCATGAGCTTGTCTATTGATTTTCGATCAACCAAACCGTGATTCCTGTTCCAAGTGATGTGACCCGATTGGACTGTGTTTTTGCCTGCGTTGGGTTGACCTAAATCAAGAATCCCGATGGCCAATTACGAATGAGTTCAGAGCTGGCGCTGGCGCTATCGGAAGCATTGATTCCTTAACGCGATTCGGCAGCACCGCTCGATGTATTTCGATTTTCTTTCGATCTGCTGTGATTCCTGGCGGGAGAGGTTCAAGTGCGCGGCCGGCCGATGCCAAAGCGATTTCCAGTAGGCTTGCTCGACGGCATAGACATCGTTGATCTCCCCGGGCGCGAAACATTCCTCGAGGATTCCATACCGTTTCATTTCACGCACCCAATCCGCGCGTGGCCGAAACTGTTTCATGTCGAAACGCGGGCTGGTGCATTCGAGGAATTCCTGGCCTGCGGCAATCATGGTCAGGATCGCTCGATAAGCGGGATCTTGCGTGGAAGCGAAAACCGGCAGCGAGCCTCCATCCGCCGATGCCGGATTGGCTTTTGCGCAAAGGTCCCAACCCCCGGCTTCTTTGGCAAGCGGCGCGAGCAACATGAGTGATTTTTCCGGGTGCGAAAGGTTGAAAACGATGTGCCGGCTGGTGAGCAATCTGGGATCGTCCAAGCTCGGTTGCCAAAAGGAAACACCCCGTTCATCCGCCAAGGTCAACGGAAGCAAGCGCTCGGGCGCATTGTGACAGCGCAGGCAACGATCCTGAATGGCCGCCGATGCCGCTTTCGTTTCGGGCCAATCGTGGCCGGTGTTGATCTGATTGTTCTCGGCGTAATTACCAATCATGCCGCAACCGAGCGCGGCGTAAGTCCCCGGATACGCGGCGGCGGTTTCGATCCAAAGACGCAGCGTGCGTTTCTGGCGCGGCGTGGCTTTCACGCCGTAATGCGCCCCATCGAGCAGCGTGAGCAATTTGCTCGCGGAGCTGCCGAGTGAACGCGGATCGTAATTGCTGCGCGGCTGATTGCGGCCATCGGCGAACAACCGCGCAATGGTGAGCATGTAATAACTGTGACTGAACATCGGTCCGCGATCGCCGGTCAGCAGCAGGCGTCCGGCGCGCGGGCCCCCTCGGGCGGTTTTCTCGTAACCATGGCAATCGGCGCAAAGGGCGGTTAACACCGGCTGAACATCGCGCGGGAAATCGATCACATCAGGCACATCGGCGATCGGTTCGATTTTCGCCGGCGGTTTGCGGACGGCCAGAGTGGTTCGGAAATCGGTGCGCAACGTTTGGGAACGGTGCTCATGGCAACCGGCACAGCTCAGCGTTTCGCCCGGTTGCACGCTGGTGAAACTTTGCATCCGTTTCACCGAAAGATCGTTTTCATCAAGTGCGACGAAAAACACACTGCGCAACGCCGGCACCTCGAAATAAGCGCTGCCATCCGGTTCGACCGGCACCGTGCCGAGAATGCGTTCCAGGGTGAATGTGCCGCCGTAACTGATCGGTTCCATGCCGCCCGTGTAATGCACCGGCATGGGCAGCGTCTCGAGAATCAGCAGCTTCTTGATTTCACCCGGCTGAACTCCCGTCATGTTGCGGCCGTGATGCACATCGGCCAGCAAGAATCGGCCGGTCGATTCCGAGGCCAGGGTGCGAGGCTGAATGACAGGCTCACGCGGACGTGCCATAAGCGGACGCGGCTCGTGACACTCAAGTTTCGCGGCCAGATCTTCGGCGGGCAGCCGAAACAACTCTTCCATTCGCCCCACCCCGTTCATCAGCACCAGCGTGCCGCGCGATGCGGCCAGAAAGCATTCTTCGTTAAACGCCCATGGATCACGAAAATGCGCGCCTTTGCTGATGTTGCGGGCGAATTCCTTCGCATCAGGACCGGCGTTTGGATCGACCACGGTGATGACTCCGTCATGTTCGCGCTGCCCATGGCCCGGACTGAAACTCGCCACCACTTTGTCCGTTCCCGGAATGGGCCGCGCGTCGATCATGGTGATGCCGGGATGCAAATTACCGAACCACACGGTCTGCGCCGTGCCGTCAGGATTCATGGCCCACAAATGATGGAAGTGCACCTGGCTGCGATCGACATACTCCCAGCGCGTGTAGAGCACGCGGCCATCGGGCAACGGCCAGGGCGTGTTGTCATGCTCGTTATTGCTCGACAAAGCCCGCACGTTCGACCCATCCGAATCGCAGCGATGCAGCACCGCCACTTGTGTCAGCCAGCAATTCACCCAGCGATTGCACCGGCTGCTCACGAACACAATCCCGCCATCGGGCAAGTAGGCCGGCTCGATATCATCGAAAGGCCCAGAGGTCAGCTGCCGTAATTGCTGGGGCGGCGGGTTCTCATTCGACCCGGAATCGGAAGGCCTTTCATCGAGGTCGAGCTCGTAGAGATGATAGTGCTCGGTGCCGCCCGGGCGATAACTGAACAATACTTTGCGCCCGTCATAACTCACTTGCGGATCGCGCACGCCACCGCGCGCGTCGGCGAGCAGTGTCTTCAACTCTCGCGTCCGCAAATTCAGGCGATAAAGTTTAGTTCCTTCAGCATAGGCCTTGCGCGCGGGATTATCGGAGTAATAACCGAAGTTGGCGTACCAATGACCATCGGTCGGATTGAGGGCGCGGGCGGCGAAGATCACGTCCTCGACCTCCCGCAGCGGCCCCTCCAAAAAAGCGGCGAGAAGAGAATTGGTCGCCACCGTCCGTGGCTCTGCCGCCTCGAGCAGGAATGCGGAGGCGCAGGAGCACAATACGGTTAGAAGAATCTGTCTGAATTTGCGGAGCGATCTTGCGACCGCCGCGTCTTTGCCAGTTCGATTTGTTCGCATTCAGACCTCCGCAACGAAACGTTTTTTGAGCGGCAACGAATGCTCGATCACTCTGGCAATGGCAATGACGTGGCATTGCTCGTTGCTGTTTGGCGCAAGCCCGGTTTGTTTCGAAGCC
>JBFMDG010000489.1:0-5882 GCA_040754135.1 Verrucomicrobiota bacterium | reverse complement strand
TGAACCGCTCAATTTTTGATATTGTTGTCCCAGTTTGGCTTCTTCGGTTTCGAGCGGGACATTTTCATCGCGGAACAACTCGACGTGGAGCCGGGTATTTCGGTCGAATACCTCGTAACGGTCCCGAGGCAATTGCTCGCGGAGCGGATGAGCCAGATAAAGCTGCGCCAATTTGAATTGCCGCGGTTTGATCTGTGGCTCGATCTGTTCCACAAAATCGAGGTAAGCCCTTTCCGCTTCGGCATTGTCGGTATGACAGGTCATGGCGATGTAACGCCTGGAACCCTCTTCATCCAAAGCGGCGCTCAGTTCGCTGCTATCGAGAATCCAGCGTTCGAAATCAACCACGGTGCGGCATTCCGGCGCCCGTCGATCGAGCGCATCGAAGAGTGGGCCGACCTGCGCCCAATTGCCGAGATCCAACTGAGCCGGAACAAACTTCCGCGGCGCGTAGGCGGGCAAGTTTTCAAAAGGCAGTAAACTCATGGCCGAAACAATGCCGGTAAAAAACAAAAAGGCAACCATCCGAAACGTTCCGTCAATCACAGCGGCAATCCTGCGTTTCCATTCGGCACTCCGATGAATAAGCGGCCTCGATTGGTCTGACGAGATGGTCGGAAGGGAGCAACATTTCTGACGGCAGTCCTCCTCATGATCGGAATGCATCGCGGATTGTGTTTCGTTCGGCCCACGGCATGGATGTCAAGTTCGCGCATGTCACCAATTTGGGGTAACCAATTGATGCGCAGAGCCGCCACCGGCTTCGTTCTTGACTTGAATTCGCTGGTTTGTAGGCTGCGACGCGGATTCCGGATACATTCTTGCCGCCAGGCTTATCATCCGCCTTCGTGGGAGAAAATGTCTCCATTCCCTTGGGCAGTGTTCCGTGTTGGTAAACTCGCAACGTCAAAAGTCATGAAACGTAAACTTCTCCTGATCCCCTGCGCTCTTCTGATTGGACTGGCTTGTGCCTCGTCCTTGCGCGCTCAAAACACCTTAACGTGGAATGCCGGCAACGGCGATTTCTTCACCGGCGGCAATTGGGACCTCGGCCTCGTTCCGGGGGCAACTGATACGGCAATTATCAATAATGGCAGCACCGCCACCATCGCCGCTACCGCCGGCGATCGTGAGCTCGGTTCCCTCAAGCTCGGCAGCATCCAGGGCGGAACCGAATCCGGCCACGTCATCATGAATGGCGGCTTCCTTCGCATCGGCGGCAACTCCGGCGATTCGAAAGTCAATATCGGCGAAGGCACGGTCATGTCCTCTTTCATCATGAACGGCGGCACGATTTTTTTCGACGTTCCTGACCGCGAAGACATCGCTGGAACGACGGTTGGCAGCGCGGGCCTGAGCAATTTGGATTGGGAAATTGGGGAACGCGGCATTGGCCGATTTGAAGTTCATGGCGACTCGGTCTTTCGCGCCGGCGACGACATCAAAGTTGCTGAAAACTCGCTCGGCAACGGCTATTGCCTTATCGACGGCAATGCGCGCGTTTCCGTCGGCAGCGGCATCAGCGTCTCGAGCGGAGGGGCCAACGAGCAAATTCTTATAATTGGCGGCAACGCATTAGTAGAAGCGGGCAACAGCATGGGCGCGGGCAGTCCGCTCGGTCATAACGACGAAGGTTATCTGACGCTCTCGATTGGCGGCGGCCGCGCGACGGTAACCGTGCAGGACAACGCTGTCTTGAATTTCCGCGTCCTCTCCTCGCGCCAGGGCGTGACCAAATTCACCGTCAAGAATCGCGGCCAGGTGCATATCTTCGACGTGCTCACCGGCAAAGGTTACATCGACGCTCAAACGCCACCCGACCGTCCGGAAGTGGTCGGCGGTTTTAACAACTCGCTTTCGTCAGGTCCAGACACCGACAGCACTTTGACGCTGCAAGACGATGCGCAAATGACGGTGAACGCCTCGGCCGGCCTGGCGATCAGCGGACCGCGTGATGGCGGGAGCGCCCAGGGTGGCAAAGCCCTCTTCACCATTCGCGATCGCGCTTCGTTCCGCGTCGAACAGTATCTCGCCATTGGCAGCGGCACCCGCGCGGAGACAACCGATGGCACGTTGGAAGTGATTGGACCGGACGCCTCGATTTCCATTGGCAGCAATTTGAACATGGCGACCGATCCGGACGGCTTTGTTCCCACAACCGATCTCCTGGATGAATTCGGAAATCCCGTTCCAGGCAAGGCCACCTTGCGCGCCGTGATTACCTCTTCCAGTCATTCGACCGTGCGCGTTGGCGGCATCGCCCGCATCACTCACGCCCGGCTGCACGTTAAGCTGGATGGCCACGTCCCTGTGACCGGCACGGTTTACACTCTCGTGACGGGCAATCCTGTCGAAGGCCAATTCGCTCAAACCGATTTCACGGAAGCCACGCTTCCGGCAGGATTGTCTTGGGAACTCGAATACAAACCGGAATCGGTGCTGCTGAAGGTGACTGGTCAACCGGTGGGTCCGCGCGTCCTCACCGTGACCACCACGGACAACATCAATCCGCCCGCCGGAAAAGTTTCGCTGCTCCAGGCCATGACCGGTTTGCAGGAGGGCGACACCGTCAAGTTCAACATCGAAGGCGCCGGCCCGCACGTGATCGCAACACCTCCGGGCGGATATCCTTTGATCACGGCGAACAACGTCACGATCGATGGTTACTCGCAGCCGGGCGCAACGCCCAATTCGAATTCGGTGCGCGCGCCGAACAACGCCAAAATTCAAATCGTGCTCGATTCCCGCAATGGAAATCATCGCCTGATGGACTTCGCCCCCACCAGTCCTAATGATCAAACCGGTTATGGTGACACCGAAGCGGCGGTCATTGGCATTCTCAGCGCAAAAGGCGTGCATGTTCGCGGCGTCTCCATTCTCGCCCAACCGCTCTTGGTCGGCGCCAGTCCCAATGGCGAGGATGTCGCACTCTACGGCATCTCCTTCGCCAAAGGCGCCTCGGGTCAAGTCAGTGGCTGTTGGATCGGCGTCGCCCCCGATGGCACGACGCTCGCCGGCCCGGCCGATGGCGTGACAGGATTCCGCTACCGTGTCCGCGATGAAAACAACACGGTGCTCGAAAATATTCTGATCAACGATGTCATCATCGGCGTGAAACCCGGCGCCACAGATGCCGCATCGGAGCTCAATGTCATCACCGGCATTCCCGCCATCCCGATCATCATTGAAGGCGAACGCACGCGGATTTCCGGCAATTTCCTCAACGTGATGCCGGACGGACTTCATGATTTCAATCCGCCCCTGGCCAATCCGGATCTGTTCACCGGAACGTTCGAAGGCAACATCGAAATCGGCCGCGGCGGCAATGGCACCCTCATCGGAACTGATGGCGACGGCGTCAACGATGCCTTTGAAGGGAACATTCTCAGCGGCGTCGTGCCGGAATCGATCGGCGGTTATGATCACAACATCGAGTTTTACGGCCAGAATCCCGGCACCGGAATTGTCATTGCCGGCAATTACATCGGCATTGGCGTCGATGGAATGACCCGTTTCACCAATGGCGTGCCGGTGTTGAATGCCGCGGGCGGTTCGGCCCAATACCGGTTTGGTTCGGACTTCGACGGCGTGAGCGACGCCCTGGAAGCGAACCATTGTTACAACAATTATCCGGTGGAATTGTTCGGCACTAATGGCGCCGAAGGGTTCTTTGATGAGCTCAGCACCGGCGGGATCGTGGGCGCGCGCGGCAACGTGATGGTGAACAACTTTCCGTTCCCGGTCAGTCCATTGAGAATGTCCGGCGCCGATACGTTCTGGAAAGTTTATTACACCAAAGCGCTGGCAAATCCCGAGGGCGATCTCGTTCCGGTCCTTTCGCCAAATACCACCGCGTCACGTCTGATTGGCACCGTGCCAGTGGCGAATACGGATTACCCGGTGACCTTGATCGACCTTTACAAAGCCGATCCTGAGGGCATCGCTTTCGGCAAAACTGCCGCCGTTCCGGAATTGCCCAATGGCTTCGTTCAAGGCCGCACTTATGTCGCCAGCTTCCAGGACAATTCCGATGCGGACCTGAACAAAACTGCCGGCCAATTCGAATTCGACATCAGCGCGCTGGGCGTCGGCGGATCGGATCTCACGGTGACGGCGAATTATTCCAAATCCGCCGCGGGAACGCACAACGCGGTCGTGCTGACCAGTCCGTTTTCCGAACCGGTCACCGTCGGCCAAGGCCCGGCGCCTGAGCTCGTGCTGAATCGGCCCACCCGCGCCGGAAACAACATCGTCGTGAGTTGGACCGGCGGCCGGGCGCCTTACACCGTGCAAAAGAAAACCAGCCTCAATGACGCCGAATGGGTCGATGTGGATACCACTTCCGAAACTTCACTTTCGGTTGCGATGGTTGATGACATCGCCTTTATCCGCGTGGTCAGCCGCGTCACGTTCACCGTCGCTTTGAGTGGCGCGGCGGAGCGGCCCAACCCGGTGACGACCTCGGGAACTGGAACTGGCACACTGATTCTCGACGGGAACAAATTGACCGTTGATATCAGCTACAGCGGATTGACCGGCACGGTTTCAGCCGGGCACATCCATGGACCCGCCACAACGGAACAGGCGGTCGGCGTTCTCAAGGGACTCATTCCCGGCTTGGGAACCACCGGCGCGACATCGGGAACCATCAAAGGGGAAACGACTGTGAATTCCGCAACGGCCAAACACATGATTGCCGGCATGACATACGTGAACATTCACACCTCGTTCGCGGGTGGCGGTGAAATCCGCGGACAAGTCATCCCGCAACCGTAATTCTCGAGCGAGCCATTTTCCTTCCGGGTGGAAGGACACAAAGGCGGGCTTTGGCGATGCAACCGTGTGTCATCCCAAAGCCCGCTTTCTTTTGCACTCAAATCGGAAATAAATCTGCAAATTGGGAGTGCGCTTGAGAGCGCTTGAGAGCGATTCAGACCGGGTTACGGCATCACCACGCGGAAAAAGCGCGATGCCGCAGAGTTGATGACCGGCTCTTGATATTCGATCCTGCCGCTGGCCTGCACCCAATTGGTAATCGTTTGCCATTCGAGCAGGTTCTCCGATGCTTCCAGGCGATTGGTCGTTCCGGGCTCTCCCACCACAACAAAGTCCAGCGTTCCCATTTGAATCCGCGGTGATTCGATGTGCGGCCGCAAAAAACTGGTCTCAGTCAGCACGCAATCATCGACCCCATAAACATGCCATTGGCCGCCGTCACCTTTCATGCTGACGAAGACTGTGATGAAATTGCTTTTGGCGACAGCGCGTTTCGAGAGGCTCGAATACCGCAAATGGCTGTACATGCGCGGAGTCCATTGCACGTTGGATGAACTCGGATTGATGCCGCCGTTGGGATCGATTCCGAGCCGCATGTAAATGAGCCGATTTCGCTCCTGCCAAACGTCGTATTTCCAATTGTCATTCTCGCGCATCCAGGTGGTCACCCATGCGCTGAACGTATAATCCTTGCCCGCCGTGACCGGCACGCGCTGGTAAATCACGGCGTCGGAAACATTGTTGTTCACCGCGCCTTGCAGCAACCATTGACCGGAATGGCGCGGCACTCCCCAAAACCAGGTGCCATTCGAGAGCCGAATATCGACATTCCCCGATTTGCTCCAGCCGGGAATAATCGAGCGCGGACTCGCGCCTGATCCCTCTTCAAATCCGGGATTGGCGAGCAGATTTTCGCGCACCGGCCGAGTGCAAATCACCATGTCACGCGAAATAGCCGGGCGGCGGTCGCTGGCGTCGGAACGCACTTGAAAATGATACATGGCATGATCTTTCAAACTCGTGATCGCCACGGAATGACTCGTAACCAGGTTCGTATCCTCGATCAGATGGGTGTAGGGCGGATGATCAATGGCGAAATCAACGCG
>JBFMDG010000488.1:0-5897 GCA_040754135.1 Verrucomicrobiota bacterium | reverse complement strand
ATCCTGCGCTGAGAGCACGCGGAAAAATTTTGCCAAACCCCACGGTTCAACAGGCCGGTAGAGACGCTGGGCATGCAGACGTTCGGCAAAACGCACTTGCCAGGTTTTCATCCAGAGAAACAGCAGCGCGGTTCCCAACGCTCCGGTGGCACAGCGTTCTTCGGCAAACGCGCTCTGACTCATATCGGCCCAGAAATAAAGAAAGCCCAAAACGAATGGAAGCGCGCCCAGGTAATAGGCCAAAAAAGTACCCACGGAAGCGCGGCGCAAGAGATGCACCGCTTCTTCGATCAAATCGAGCGCTCCAAGCCCTTCCAATCCTGGTCGCTTGCGTTTCATTCCACAAACAAGGTTTCCTTCCAGATGGACCCATTATGAAACTCGCTCGGCAACGCCAGCAAGGCCTGGCCGACAGCATAGAACACCAGCCAGATCACCACCAGGCCGGCCAGCGTTTGGCTGAAACGAACCAGCCAAACCCAGCGGACGCGCAAGGCGGATCGTTCCCCGGCGGTTTTGCGCAGGCAAACTGCGCACAACAGACGGTCGTCATGTTCCGTAATGCATTCGCGGCAAAAAAAGCGCGTGCAGGAAGGACACCGAGCCACTGCTTCGCGATAAGAGTGATTGAAGCAGCGCTGCTCAGCCAGGGTTTGCATCAGGGTTTAGCTTGCGGAGGGATTTTGCGGTTCACTTCCGGAAATGACGGGCGGCTGCTCGACTGGACTGCCGGACGTTTGCTCGGGGTTTATCGCAGGCAACGGGGCTCCGCTCGATGCTTGATCCGGCGCCGCTTCCGCGACAGGGAGTGCCCCCAAAGCCGGCATGGGGCCTTGTGCGGCTGCAATTTTCGGACGGATTCTGGCCAGCATCTTACGCGCGGCACGCACGCGAACGAGCGAGGCCAATTCCGCCACTTGCACGCCCGTGCGCACGTGGCAGACGCAGGTCGGTCCGGCGATGGCGTTGAGGAGGAGAATGAGGAGAAGTGGAAACGCCAGCGCAATCCAAATGACTCGCGCGACATCTGTCGTGGCCACGGCCAGCAGCAAACATGCGCCGCCGAAAAATCCGGTAAAAATGTTGATCATCTTGCCCTGGTTCGTTCGGCGAATGGTGATCCATTGGATGTCCGAAAAATAAAAGCGAAGGTAACGCTCGCTAAAGCGCGTGGATTCCACCAGCAACAGATGATCGGCTGCTTCCCACAACGTGGTGATGAAATTCAGCCGATGGCCCCGTCCAGGCAGGCGGCGATACAATTTAGGTTTGCTGGCCATCAATAAATGAACAAAGCGGTAATGCCCGCAGCCCAGGCAATGATTTGGGCCGTGGCAATGATGATCGCAAGCACAAACCGGATGCGGGTTCGCGGGATGAGGCTGAGCGGCGCTTTCCAATAACGGATTGCCATGAAGATGCTCATGGGAGCGGTGACAAACGTGATTGGCCACATGAGAATCGGCAGCACGGCTGTGCCCAGGGCGCAGTTGTCCCAAAGCACGCGGCGATCGTCAAAATGGGCCAGCGTGCCTTTGCGCCGTCCGCTTTCAAGGCAACCGGGACAGAGATGCTGCCCATCGAGTTCGATGTCACAGAGCGCGCAAAGAAATCGGCCGCAGATTTCACAGGGAATGACGGCCTTTTTCTCGAGGTGATAAAAGCAGCTCGCTTCATCAGCGACGATTGTTTCGCCTTTTTGGCCGGGGGAAAATTGGCGGTAGAGCGCGGGAAAGATTTCGACTTCGATCTGACTGCGGCAAGAGTGGCACACCTGCACGCTCGAGGCATGGGTGAATTCCTCGGCCAGCGTTGCGTTACATTTGGTGCAAAGCAGCAGAGACCGTTGCATCCGTTAACCCGTCTTGATCACGCGCGTGCTGCAGATGTGGTCGTGCAACGCGCGTTTCTCGCTGTCGAAACCGGCGATGATATAGCCGATGTAGCAAATCAAGCCGCTCAGAATTTCCGCGAAATACCGCCCGGTCGCGCGCAGGTAGCTGACCGGCGAGCCATCGGCGGTAATGACTTTGATTTTTACCGCCATTTTGCCCGGTGTCGCTCCGAATTTGCCGAGGAAAAAGATGTTATAGATCGCCCCCATCACCCAGTAAATCAGCTGCATAAAAATCTGCGTTCCGATTCCGGGCTGGCCTCCCGCGCGAATGGCGGGAAAGAGCACGAGGAAAAAAAGAATCAAAAAAGGCACGGCCAAAATCAATCCGTCCAGAAATTTAGCCACGAAACGAATCCAAAAGCCGGCATAGCGGAAGGTAGGCGTGGTGGTGGCTCCTTCCCGGAGCTTTTGCACGAAAACCGGTTTGCAATTGGCACAGACCGCGACCGTGCCGTATTGGATGGTCTCGGAAACGGGAAAAGTCTGATGACACTCGGCGCACACGACCGTGCCGGTGCTCGAGGCGGCGGGAGCAGTGCCCGCGACGGCAGCGGCGTCAGGCAGGGCAGGAGCGGGAGTGGTTCCACTCGGGGACGATATCTCGCGGTAAGGCACCCAATTGGCGAGCCCTTCCCGCCAGACCAAAGTTTCGGCTTTGATCGTTCCATTGTTCACCAGGTTCTGAAATTCCGTTTCGGTGACGGGTCCGACCTGGCGATTTCCCTCGGCGTAGTACCAGTTCATATCAATGTCAGTTTGGGAGTGCTTTTGTCGCGGCTACGTTGCGGGCCAGAGTGCGGGAACAGTCTGTGAAATGCAAAACTAATTTAGCAAAGCAGCCCCTTTTGCGTTGGCATTGCGATACCGTGACACTTGTTCTGGCCGGAGCCATTGCGCCCTGATAATTTCCGCGCATGCAAAAACGTTTTGGTTTGTCCGCCGCGATCCTGGCCCTGACGATGGCGATGGCGTTAACGCCTCGCCCGGCGCTTTCGCAACAAAGATCGCTGCCTGAAGGAATCGAAAAACGCCCTTACATGGGTTGGCCGGAAAGCCTCATTCTCGATGGAGATCTCGTTCAGGCGATCGTCGTGCCGGCCATTGGGGGAAGAATTACGCATTACAGCCTTAACGGCGAAAATATCATCTACGAAATCCCGGAGAGCGCCGGCAAGACTTTGGCCAATACGAAAACCAATTTTTCCGTCGGCGGCTATCAATGCGACATCGGTCCGGAAATCCGCGGCATCCCGCCGCACCCGGCGCTTTGGATGGGGGCGCATTCATGGCAGGCGTCAAAAGCGCACACGCTCAAGCTGGCCAGTCCGGTGGAAATCGGTTTGCAGATCGACAAGGAGATTCTGATCGAACCGGACAGCGGCGATCTCGGTATCACCCAACGCCTCCGCAACGTTTCCGGTCAGAGCGTTTCCTATTGCCTGTGGGATCGCACGCTTTGCAAGGGGGGCGGTTTCGCTTTTTTTCCACTGAACAAACGGAGCCGGTTTCCCGCCCGATGGTCCCTGCGGCGCGAAGTCGATGGCAAATACCTTTATGACGGTCAAAGTCCCGCTTCGCCGAACGTGAAAGTTTTCGACAATTTGCTGGTCGCGAAATGTTCGGGTCCGGCCACCAAACTCGGCGCCGACAGCGACGCGGGTTGGATCGCTTATGCGCGAGGCAAAGTGCTGTTCGTGAAATTCTATCCGTACTTTCCCGAGGGCAAATACACCGACGGCGGCAATTCGGTGGAAGTTTACTTTGATGAACGGGTGGGAGAGCTGGAACCGCTCAGTCCGGAAATTCAACTGCAGCCGGGTGAGAATTATTCCTTCCCCGAAATGTGGACGCTCATCGAGTTGGAAAAGGAAGTCACGTCGCACGAACAGGTGCGCGGTTTGTTGAAGAAAATTCCCCCGTCCCCATTCAAGCGGTGACCTGGTCGTTCAATTGAGCACGAACAGACGATCCATGAAATGCTCTTTCGCAAGCGGGGGTGGCGCGGTTTGATTCGGCGCTGCGGATAAACAGAAATCCTGGTTTTCAAATGCGCGGGGCTGGGCTACTTTGCCCGGCGTTTTTATGATGCTGGTCATCGACAATTACGATTCGTTCACCTACAACCTGGTGCAGTACCTCGGGGAGATGAAGGTCGAGATGCAGGTGCACCGGAATGATCAGATTTCTCTCGATCAAATCCGCGATTTGAATCCGGAACGGATTCTCATTTCTCCAGGGCCGTGTTCGCCACGCGAATCGGGGTTGTCGAATGAAATCATCCGCACGTTCGGGCCGAAAATTCCGCTCTTGGGAGTGTGCCTCGGGCACCAGTGCATCGCCCATACTTTTGGCGCATCGGTGGTGGTGAACTATCGCATGATGCACGGCAAAACTTCACCGATCCGCCATGATGGACGCGATTTGTTCCGCGACATGCCGAATCCTTTTCAAGCGACCCGCTACCATTCACTCGTCATTCAACGCGACACCATGCCTGATTGCCTCGAGATCACGGCCGAAACCGATGAAGCCGAGATCATGGGCATTCGCCATCGCGAACTGCCGATCTGGGGCGTCCAGTTCCATCCCGAAAGCATTCTCACTGAGAACGGGCGGACGATTCTGAAAAACTTCCTCGCCTTAAGCTAACTGGGGATTCACGCGGCGGGCTTCTCGAATAGAGCTTCGATTTACCGAAATCACGGTGAGATTTGATTCGACCTTCAATGGGTTGGTGACCCCGGAAAAGCCGTCTATTCAATCGCGCCGAACTTCATCGCCAACCTGGGCTTCGCCGGCCACGATGTCGGCAACGGTCATCTGATTGCGTTCCGGTCCGGACACTTTGAGTTCGCCGACTTTTTGTCCCCGACGATACACATTGAGGCGTTCTTCCTTATTGGGCATGGGGCTGAGATAAAAATCGAGCACGACAAAACGGGAGGAAAGATTGGCGGAAACCACCTTTCCGGAGAGTTCGTTGCTCAAGGTGATTTGGGGAGCCGCAGGGCCGGCAGGCGCCGGGACTTTGCCAATGCCCGGAAGGTTCGATTTTATTTTCGCTGTGGAACGTTGCTGCTTACCTTCAACGCCTGACATTTGTGCGCCAGCATCGGCATCAGGCCGGTTTGTTTTGCAGGCGGAAAACGTCAAAAGCATCCCAATACAAAAAATCATTGAACCAGGCAAACGCATGATGAGAGTAAAGAAGATGCGCCCCGGTGCCGTCAACCGGCAAAGCTGAGCGAAGAGTTTGCAAAAGTCGGTTCCAATTTAGGCGGACGGCAATGGGCGCCGGGGTTCCGCGGAGAGGCGAATGAATTCTGAGGCCTCGCCGCTGGAATCATTTCTTTGCCGAGGGGTTGGCCTTGTGCGGCTCCGAACGAGTTGGATTCGGAGATTCGATTTGCACGCGTCCTCCGGTGGAAACGGTGATGCCGCGCTGAAATGAAATCTTCCAGAGCAGATTTTCCAGATCGTCCGGAGACTTGACGTTGGTGAGAATTTGATGGCGGAGATTCCAGTTGTATTCTTCGGGCGGCGTTTTCGCGTTCAGGTTGAATCGCCGCACTTTTCCGAGGGTGAGATTCAGCGTGTCAATTCCGGCAAAAGCCCCGAGCCTCGACATTCCTTGAGCGGCCGATCCGGTCAGCTCGGGAAACGATTCCATCAGCCGAACGAGATTCGTTCCGTGATCCGACTGCACGATGTTCAATTCTTCGAGGTGAATGCGGATGAGTTTGAAGCGAAGCTTCTGCTCGCGAAAGGCGTCCGGGTCATATTCGAAGTAAAGATCCGGAATGATGGCGAAGGGCGAGCCGCCGAATTCGGCGCGATTGTAAAGTCGCAAATGCTCGACATTGACTGTAGGGCTCACCAGGCCGACTTCAATCCGCCCGATCTTCACATCCATGCCGGTTTCAGCCCGAATCCGATTTTCCACGAGCGTCTTGACAATTGTGTCCTTGAGCAACAAGAGCGACACGCTCAGCACGATCGC
>JBFMDG010000487.1:0-5903 GCA_040754135.1 Verrucomicrobiota bacterium | reverse complement strand
GACGCGAACTGATCGACAAATTGCCCGATGTGGATCTGGTGATTGGCACGCAGAAATTTCACCGCGCGGCCGAGTATCTGGATGATTTACTGGCCGGCCGCCGGGAAAAGATTTGCGACACGGAGGCCGAAAGCGGAAGCGAAGCGACCATTCGCGAACATATTCTCAATGGCAACGCGCAGACCAAAAGCGTGTCGGCCTTCGTCAGCATCATGCAGGGGTGCAACCAGCATTGCACATTTTGCATCGTCCCTGACACGCGCGGCGCCGAGCGCAGCCGCACCATTCCCGATATCGTGGCCGAATGCCGTGAACTCGTCGCTCAAGGCGTGAAGGAAATCACGCTGCTCGGACAAATCGTGACCAGTTACGGCAAACGCGAAATCGGCATGCGCGACGGCCAATCTGCTTTCGTGCAGTTGCTCGAAGCCGTCCACGAAATCGAGGGGCTGGAAAGGATCCGGTTTACTTCGCCACATCCCAAAGGTTACGGCGATGATCTGGTGGAAGCGTATGCGCGGCTGCCCAAACTTTGCGAGAGCGCGCACATTCCGGTTCAGAGCGGCAGCGACCGTTTGTTGAAGGCGATGCACCGGGGTTACACACGCGAACGCTTCCTGCAAATCGTGCAAAAACTCCGCCGCGTGAAGCCTCACATCGGCTTGACGACCGATATCATTGTTGGGTTTCCCGGCGAAACGGAAACGGACTTCGAGGAGACGCTTTCGCTCGTGCGCGAGGTGCAGTTTGACAATGCCTTTGTCTTTAAGTATTCGCCTCGCAAGAACACCCCGGCGGCGGCGATGCCCGATCAGATTCCACAAACCACGATTGAAGAGCGCCATGCGCGTTTGCTGCACCTGGTCACCGAACTCGCCGGGCCGCGCTATCAACGTCTGATTGGCGAGCGGGTGCAAATCCTTGTGGAAGGTCCGAGCCGCAAGAATCTGGCGCGGCTCGAAGGGCGGACTCGCTGCAATAAAATCGTGGTGTTCGAAGGCAGCGATCGGCACCGCGGGCATTTGCTCGATTTGAGAATTGTCCGCACGGGAACCTTTACGCTTTACGGCGATCCCGCCATTCTCAACCTGGACTAAATGGAACCACTTCAACCTTGATGCACCTCATTTCCCCGGCCGGCTTGTTGGGCTTCGTTCCCTTTGACTGGCTCCAAAAACTTCCCCTCTCCGGTTTGGCCATCGGCATTGGCTTGTTGTTTTCGGTGCCGCAATTATTTGGCTTGCTGAAGCCCGCCTCATTTGCCGAGGCCGCACGCAAATTTCCGCGCGATGAAACCTGGGGCTACTTCCTGATGGCGCTCGGCACGCTCTGGTTCTTGTCGAATTTGTCCAACGAAGCGATCGCCGACTTCGCCGCTTACAAAAAGCCCATGATGATCGGCTTTGCGGCCGTCGGTTTGCTGACCTGCATTTATGTGAAGGACTTCCTCGCGGTGCGCGGGCTGGCGATTGTGATTCTTCTGCTTTCGAAATTGATGCTGGATACGGCGCGCTGGCACGACTCGCAATGGCGCCTGGTGGTTTCCATTTGGGCTTATGTCTGGATCGTGGCGGCGATGTGGTTCACCATTTCACCCTGGCGCTTGCGTGATTTGATTCACTGGATGACGGCTTCCGAGCATCGCATTCGCGTTGGAAGCGCTGTGCGGCTTGGGCTCGGCTTGTTTCTCGCCGCGCTCGGCCTCTTCGTCTTTTAGCCAAACGCCTTTGCACCGCCGGTCCGATCGCACCGCAAACATGCCAGACAAGGCGAGGCGAGGCGAGGCGGCCTCCGCCAATTCGGCGCTTCAGAATTTGTACTTGAACGCAAACGAGCCGAAGCTGTCGTCTTCCGTCTGGCCGATGAATTCAGGCGTTCGAAAAATGTAGGTCAGCGCCAGTTCGATGCGCCGCAACACGAGCACGATGCCGCCGCGGAAATCGCCGGTGAGAATCTCCTTCTCCACATGATGGCTATTGTGGAAGAGGTTGCCATCGAGAAAAGTCGAGTAGAAGACCGCGCGTCCTTCCAGACTTCCAAAACCATAAACACCCCATCGGCTCATCGTGCGCGACTCGGACCAACCGCCTTCAAGTGTCCCGAGTGAATCGATCGTCTGGAATCCAAAATCCACAGGGAGATTCCAGCCCGCTCGAAAGGTCAATCCGGCGCGCAGCGAAGTGTCCACATTGCCGACGCTGGCCCCGGCGTGGGGGATGAGATCGAACCAGCGCGGGCGATCGAGGGGCGTCGTTAAAAGCCAGGAGCGTTGGTACTTCAAAGCCACGCCCGGTTCCGTTTCGAGCTGGTGATCCCAACCGAGCGCTTCCTCGAATCCGCGCACGCGATGCACCCAATTCTGCGCGTCTTCTCCGAGCGCCTCCGGACCGATAATTCCAACGTCCAATTGAAAATGATCGAGGGACAGCCAGCGATTGGCCGCCAATCCGCGTCGTTGCAACACCAGCCCGCCGTAAAGCCAGCCGCCATACGGCCGATCGTCGAGGAGGAGTTGAGTGGCGCGAATGTGGGCCGGCGTATAAATGTTCTGGCCGAGTTCGTAGCCAAACTTTTCCGTCTTCTTTTCAAACCCAAGCGTGGCCATACGTTCTGAAATCCAGCGCGCAAATCCAGGCACTCGTCCGTCGGCTCCCAAATAACTCAGCTTGATGCCCTGCGTGTAATGGCGGTCGGTATTGACGACAAAATCGTTTTCTTCAATCACGCCAAAGACGGGGCCTTGATCGAATTCCTGCGCTGCGCAAGTGAGGGCCGCGCCGATCACCAGCAAGTTAAGACCGCCTGAGGCAAAGCCGGAAATGTGCATGGCCTAACTAAGGTTTGATCAGGCGGAAAAAGCGAACGGAATCGGAAGCGGGAAGCGTAACAAATTTTTCAGTGCTCGTTTCTGTGGGCGGCGTGGCCACGTTCGACCAAACTGCATTGGCGCGCAAACGATCAGTCGTTTGCAAAACAAAGTTCGTGGCCGTCTTGGGCCAATGAATCCGGACTGAAGAAGGCGCGGGCCGCGTGATTCGCAGTGTGGTTGCGCCTGGATTCACCAGAGTGGTTTCGGTGGCGGCATTGTTCGCCAGATCGGGATCGAATTCCGTGCCGCGGGCGGCGGCCTTGAATGTCACGGTGCCGCTCGACAAGGGCCGGATCACGACCGTGGCCGTGGCGGTGCGCCTGGTATCGATTGTGCCGAACCGGCAAACCACCTGGCTTTCGGACGGCGTAAATGTCCCCTGGCTCACTGCCGCGGAAACAAAGATCGACGCGCTCGGAAGCGTGTTGGTCAGCACGACATTGTTCACCTGATTCGGTCCCTGATTCGTCACCGTAATGGTGTAGGTCAGGTTCGTTCCCGCCACCACAGGTTCTGGGTCATCGGTGATGCTCACGCGTAAATCGGCGCTGATCGAAACAATGAATGACGTCGCGCTCACCGCTTCTCCTTCCGGCGTAAAAACGCGAATGGGCCCGCTGACCGCTCCTTCCGGAACAACGGTCTGGATTTCCTTCGGTGAAATCACGTTGAAACCCGCGGGGACAGCGCCAAAGAAGACATTGGTGGCGCCGGCAAATCCGCCGCCCTTGAGGGTGACTGGCGTGCCTGCCGGGCCGCTCAGCGGAGCGAAGCTGACAATTTTCGGAAGCACATGGAATTCATTCGTGCTCCCCACAATGCCCGCCGCATTGACGACGCTGATGTTCCCCGTCGTCGCTTCGGCGGGAACTTTCGCCGTGATTTGAAAGTTCGAATCGATTGTGTATTCAGCAGCTCCATCTCCGATGCGCACCATCGTCGATTCCAAAAAATTGGTTCCCTTGATGACAATGCTGGCGCCGAGCACGCCTTGGATGGGTGAGATGCTGACGATGCGCGGCGCGGCGATGAAGTTATTGGCGCTGCTTCCGGTGCCAAAACGGGTCGTGACACTGATCGGTCCGGTGGTCGCCGATTCCGGAACGACGGCCACAATCTGAGTATCTGCTGTGACCGTGAACGTGGTGGCATTTGTTCCGTTGAATTTCACGGCGGTGGCATCGGAGAAATTCAGTCCTTCGATCGTCACCTGCGCGTTTGGCAGAGCGCCGCGCGGCGAAAATCCCGTGATGACCGGAGCGCTGCCGGTTACTTGAAACACTTCCGAGCTGGTGTTCGTGCCCGCGGGTGTCGCCACCGTGATGGGACCAGTCGATGCGCGCGGCTGAACCACGGCAGTGATCTGTGTTGGCGCCACCACGGAAAATGAGGCGGCGTTTGTGCCGTTGAATTTAACCGCGGTGGTTTCCTGGAAATTTTCCCCGTGAATCGTCACTTGCGTCCCCACAGGTCCCGCCTTCGGTGTGAAATCAAGGATCACCGGAGCAAGACTGACGACAAAGTTGCTCGAACTGCTTCCCGTGCCGCCTGGCGTCGTCACTGAAATCGGCCCGGAGGTCGCGCCGGCCGGAACAGTGGCATGGATCTGAGTCGAGGCGACAATGGAATAATTGGCGGCTTTATTGTTGAACTTAACCGCCGTTGCGCCGGTGAAATTCTCGCCGTCAATAGTGACCTGCGTCCCGGCGGGCCCGCGAAACGGAGTAAATCCGGTGATGATGGGAGCGGCTGTCACGACAAAATCGGTCGCGCTCGTTCCTGTTCCGGAGGCGGTCGTGATTGTGATTCGTCCCGTTGTCGCGCCCGCCGGCACCGTGGCATTGATTTGGGTCGGCGCCACCACCGTAAAATCCGCGGATTTGCCGTTGAACTTCACCGCGGTTGCGCCAGTGAAGAATTTTCCTGTGATCACCACCGAAGTTCCCGGCACACCATTGGCCGGAGTAAAATCGGAAATCACCGGCTCCGTTCCCGTAATGATAAAGTTATTGGTGCTGGTAGCAGTCCCGGCGCCTGTCGCCACCGTGATCGGACCGGAATTGGCCCCCGCCGGAACGGTCGCG
This sequence comes from Verrucomicrobiota bacterium, assembly GCA_040754135.1. Lineage (GTDB taxonomy): Bacteria > Verrucomicrobiota > Verrucomicrobiia > Limisphaerales > SIBE01 > JBFMDG01. Next base: position 950 of record JBFMDG010000487.1, on the reverse strand, counting down.
TGAATTTGTGTCGAGCCCACGACGCTGGCCGCAGCGGTGACGCCGTTGAATCTCACCACTGTGCCTCCGGTGATAAAATTGAATCCATTGATGATGACGGTCGTGCCGGGAGGACCGGATGTGGGATCGAATTCGGCGATGCGCGGAGCGACCGTAAAAAACGCGCTGCTCACGGCCGTGCCGGCGGAAGTGGTCACCGTAATTGGTCCGGTGGTGGCCTCGAGCGGCACCGTGGTTGTGATAGCAATGGCGGAAAGGACGGTAAACGTGGCCGGCACATTGTTGAAGGTAACCTGCGTTGCGCCCAAAAAGTTGTTTCCGTTAATGGTCACACTGCGGCCGGGCGCGCCGCTGGTGGGGGTGAAACTCGAAATCGTCGGGCGACTGGCCGCGTGGGCCACAAGGCCAAGCGATAGCCAGATTAAAAACCACAGGCTCCTTTTCAATTCCATACATTTCCATTCAGTGCGTTACGTCCGCGGGACAATCGACCAAATCGCCCCCCGATTGTCAATGGGACGAAAGGAGAGCCGAACCTCTCCGCAACACGGAAAAGCGAATGCGCCACCGAACGGGTGCGCTGCTTCAGGAATTCGGAAGTGGAGGTTATGGTTCGATGATGAAGTTCGCGACGAAGGTTGCGACGAAGGTTGCGACAACGGTTTTGAGGAAGGACGGAACGTCAACCCCCGCGCAGCAATTCGAGCATCGCGCGATCGAGCTTGTGTCCGCGAAACTCTTCCGCATTGGCATCAGTACGGCCGCTATCGAGCACCCCAAACGCGCCGCGAAAGTTCCACAGCGCCCAGCCCCAGCCGGCTTCTTTCCAAAGCGAAAGACAATCTTGCATCCAATCGAGGACCACCCGGTGCGGCGTCTTGTTGTATGCGCCAAATTCACCCACCATCACACCCATGCCCCGCGTCTGCAGCTTTTTCCACGGCTCAATG
>JBFMDG010000486.1:0-5910 GCA_040754135.1 Verrucomicrobiota bacterium | reverse complement strand
TGTCGAGATCGAGGGTGAGGTGCGGTTCCACTTGGAAGCGCTCGCCCTTCTCGTATTTGTAGCCCGGGGCGAAATCGGTGAAGATATCGACGAACTTCGATTGCTCATCCACTTCATAGAATGAATACGACGCCTGCACCTGGCCGTGGAGTTGATCGCTCACCTCGTATTTGTAAATGCCATAGGCCGTCGCCATGGCATGCGCGATGAACGGGTCGCCGCCGTAATCGATGCGGTTGGGCAGGCCATTGTTCGAGCTCGGCACGCGCCAATAGGATTGGTTCCAGCCCAAAACCAAATCTTCGCCCAATTCCAGTTTTGCATACGTCGTAAACCCGCGATTCGGCGTCGCGTAACCGGCGCGATCCTGAGCGCGAACGATGGTGCGTCCGTCAAAGGTCACCAAGTCGCCCAATCGAAAATGATCGGGGAAATGTTCGGACAAATCGGGGTTGTCGGATTCGAGAAATGTTCCACCCAACGAAAACGCCGCCCAATCGGCCAGCCGTTTCCCGGCAAAAAATTCGCCTCGATAATATCCAAACTCGCCCGCCTCGAACGCGCCCATGCCTCCATCCACGCCTTCGGCGGTTTCCGTGATGAGGTTGATCACTCCATTGAAAGCATCGGCTCCATAAATAGCCGAGGCGGGGCCGTAGAGCACTTCCACTTGCTTGACGTTGTAAACCGGAAAATTGTCGCGCACGGGGATTTGCGGGGAATTGACCGCCGAATTGATGCGCACGCCATTTTGCAAAATGAGGAACTTGTTGTTCCCGGTCACCCCGCGCATGGCAATGACGTTGTCTTGCAAGCCGCTGTGATTCTGGATGTCGAATCCCGGCAGATCGTTCATGAGATCTTCGAGGTTGCGGTAACCGCGCTCGCGAATCTGGCGTTGCGAAACCACACGCACCGTGGCCGGCGCATGCGAAATGGTTTCCTGCGACAAAGTGGCGGTGGTGATGGTGAACGATTCGGCCTGGAGCCATCGAAGTTCCTCGGCCAACGCCGCAGCGCCCGAAGACGTGGCGTTGTTGGCTTGGGCCACTTGCGCTTGGGGCGCCGGTTGGGAACCGATGGCCAGGAGGCTGAAAACTCCGAGGAGCCATGTACGGTGGGAATAAGTGCAAGGTGTGGTCATAACATTGGTACGCTGTTCGGCTGCAAGGACGCTCCACTCGCGTGCGGATGCGTCTCGCGATTTTGCTGACGGCAATTCCCGCTATGATTTGAGTTGCAAATCCTCCGCTTCGACAGCGCAGGCCATTCGCACCCGCTCGACGGTCGCGGGCGACTTCAACTCAAACCAATCCTTCAGTCCGCGATCCTGGCGGGCCGCAAGGATCGCTCTTTTTACGGCGAAGAAAACCGTGGCTGCCAAAACCAATGGCGGCTCGCCGACGGCTTTCGAGGAAAGCACGAGGTTCGGATTCAGCGGCACCTTGGCGGCTTTCTCGCGCGGAAACAGATCGACATGCAATTCGCGCGGAATGGTGCGGCTCGAGGGAATTTTGTATTGCCAGGTATTGAGTGTGTTCAATGCCCCGCGAGATTCACCGGTCGGTTGCCAGACCAATTCTTCACAGAGGACATTGCCCACACCCATAATAAATCCGCCTTCCACCTGGCCGACGTCGATTGCCGGATTCATGCTCTTGCCCATGTCATAGGCGATGTCGGTGCGGAGAATGACCGTCTCGCCGGTGAGCACATCGATTTCCACCTCCGAACAGGCCGCACTGTAGCTGAAGCCGTAGAACTGCTCTTCTGACAAATCATCGAGCCCGCGCGTGCGGAACAACGCCTGGCTGGACAAGTCGATGCGATGAGAAAAAGCCAGGCTGACGATCTGGTTCCAAATGCGCGTGCGCTTTCCATCGAGCGTCACCTGCTGTTTCCAACCGGCGGAATAATCCCAGAAATTGATCCCCTGTTTCTGGCACCAAACGCTGCCATGCCGCTTGAGCAACTGCGCGCAAAAATTTTCCAGACGACGACGCAATTCCAATCCCGCCTTGTTCACTGCGCCACAGTTCACATTCGACCCGGATGACGCGCCGGTGGAAACGGGATTGGGCACGACGTAGCCATTGCTTTCACCCACGCGAATCAGTTCCAGTGGCAGGCCGAGAGCCAGCGCCGCCACTTGCGCGACTTTCGTCACCAACCCCTGCCCCATTTCCACGCCGCCGTGCTGCACCAGCACCGTGCCATCGTCGGCATACACATCAATGAGCGCGCCGGCTTGTTCGAGCAGGCCGAGGTTATAGCCGAGGCCATACTTCAATGGCATCAGGCAAATCCCGCGTTTGCGCCATCGGTTGCGTCGATTGAACTCCTGCACCGCTTCGAAGCGGCGGTCGAAATCGCACCGTTTGCGTTCGTACTTCCAAACGTCCTTGAGGTAACAGTCGCCGAGCCGTTGCAATCGGCCAGGCTCGGGACCGTAGGGCAAGGCATCGCCCACTTCGTAAAGATTTTTCTCGCGCAAATCTTCCGGAACAATGCCCAGTGACTGAGCGGCGGCTTCGATGGCGTCCTCCTGAATGAGGGCCGCTTGAATGTAACCGAATGCGCGCATGGCCGTGGCGCTGGTTTTGTTCGTGCGGCAGACGCGGCCATTGACATAGAAATTCCGCACGCGATAGGCCATGTCAGCGTTCAACATGGCAAAGCTCATCACCACCAGCGAACAATCGTAGGTGTTGCCGCCATCGGCCAGGAGCTCCGTGTTCAATCCAAGAATTCGTCCCAGATGCGGCCCGCGATCCACCACGGCGATGGCGTAATTGCCCAGGAACGGATGCCGGTGCCCAATCATGTTGGTGTCCTCTTCGCGCGGCAGGGCTGTTCGCACGGGCCGGCCCAATTTCCACGCGGCCAGCGCCGTGGCGCCGGCCACAAACGCCGAACGCGGATCTTTGCCTCCGTAACCGCCGCCAAGCTGCTTCACGATCACATCCACGCTGTTATTCGGAATGCCCAAAGTGCGGGCGACCCACGTTTGGATGGAGCCCGGATTCTGAGTCGCGGAATAAACCAACATGGCTTTGTTTTCCTGAGGAATCGCCAGACAAGTGTGCGTCTCGAGATAAAAATGGATTTGGCCATCGGTGTATTGCTGGCCGCGCAATACCCGGCAATGCTCCCCGTCCACAATCGCTTCGCCGTGCGGCGCGTTCACCCAGTTCAACTGGCTGCCCGGCCGGCAAACCGGCGGAATCAGCGCCATGTCGGGCGCGCTGGGCGGATTGTTGACCAGGAAACTTCCTGCCTCGACCGCTTGCTCGATGGTAAGAATCGGTTCCACTCGCCGGCCGCGCGCATCTTTCTTATCGCGGTAGGCAATGCACTGTTCGCGAATGAAGTTGGCCGCAGCCAAAGCTGCCGGTTCGCTCTCAGCTACCACCAACCCAATCGACTGGCCAAAACAAGTGACTTCCTTGTCGCTAAAAAGCGGATCGTCATTCCCGAGTCCCTGGAGATTAGCCCCCTTCCGCACATCCTTGGCCGTCAAAAATCCTACCACGCCCGGGAACCTTTTTTTCACGAACGCCAACACGCCCGCCGCAGTCGTCCGGCGCGAACCGCGCTTTTGCGGCGTCTGAAAATTGAATTGCGCCAGCGCCCGCGTGCTCGTCACAAACGCGCCATGCAACCCGCCGCGCGGCGCCGGCAGGTCCTGTGTGTATTGCGCTTCTCCTGTGGCCTGACGAAATGCCGCCAGTTTGATCATCGGTTTGCTGACGGGATACTCCTCGGGATAGACCTCGTACTTTTGCGTGCCGCGGGACACTTTCCATTCGTCCGGCCAGGCCGCGCAAGCATCGTCGGCCGGCACGTTTTCCGGCGCGGCTTTCAGTGCGACATCGATGAAGAATTTATAGAAAAACGAAACGGCCAGCTTTTTCAAATAGGACGGGCCGATGCCATCCCACGGCAAGGTTCGCCAGCGCGGCTCGAATTTGGCAAACTCTCGATTCACATCCGCTTCAATGCGCGTTAACGCTTCGCGCAACGTCGAGCCATCCCATTTTTTCCCGACGAGCCATCGTTCGGCTTGTGTGGCGTGGAAGGCGACGGGAGCGAGGCCGCCGAAAACCAGCGCGGCGGATTTGACGCCGCCTGTGGAATCGAGCTGCACTCGAAATGCGGCGTTGAGCAGCGTATGCGCGTTGTCGTGTCGGCGCGCCACTTTGTAAGCGCGCACGCATTCGCCCTTTGCACTGAGCGGAATTTCATAGGCCAGGATGACGGCTTCGTTGCGCAGGACGGGATCTTTGGCATAACGCGTGACGAATTCGCGAATCGGCATGCGGCGCGGTTGCGGCCATCGTCCGGCGCCGATCAAAAGCGTCGCGCCGAGCGCGCACCAGACGGTAAACAAATCGGATGGAAAGGGCGCTCCTTGCATAGCGTGACGCGCCACCAGCATGGTGTTGCCCGCCAGGCTGGCAGCATTGCGAACGATGTGCCCCGCCGTGCGGCCCGCCAGATAATGAAGCGCTCTCAAGCCAGCGGTTTGTTCCTCGGGCAGTCGGCCGATGGCCTCTTCGAGATCACGAATCAGCTGGCTGTAGCGCGTGCCCGATCCAACCGTCAACCGGCCATCAGAAATGGCGAAGCGCTGCAGCTCGGACAAATGCGCGATGTCCACCCACACTCGGAATTGCTCCCGCTCTTGACTGTCAATGCCCAGAGAAGTGTTGCCGCAAACTAATTTCACAACGCGCCCGTCCGGATGTTGCCGGCGCAGGCGAAAGAGATCTTTGAGATGCAACGGCCGAAACCATTCGCGTCCGTTTTTCGAGTATTGCAAGGCGCGCGGAACGCGTCGTAGTTCCGGAGGGAAAAAGGGGTGAACCGATTTTTGGTGCGGCACCCGTTCGAGCGGATCCACGTCGCATTTCATGCAATGCCGCTCATCCTCGCGGTTCCAATCGGAGGCGAAATGTTGCATGGCATAAAGGATGGGCCGATAGCCGGTGCAGCGACAGAGATTGCCGTCAAACAACGCTTCGATCTCCTTGCGATCGGTCTTGCGCCCCTGATTGGCGGCGAGGAACGCGTGCATGTTCATCACCCACCCCGGCGTGCAATACCCACATTGCGTTCCGTTCTCGTTGGCGATGCGAAATTGCACCGGGCTGAGTTGAGTTTTGGTGCTGCCCGTGCCTTCGGTCGTCGTCACGGCCATGCCATCGAGCGCGCAAACGGGACAAAGGCAGGCATTGATGGCGCGATGCTCGACGGTTTGCCGGATGGAATCGTACTGCGAAACCATCACCGTGCAGGCGCCGCAACCGCCCTGAGCGCAAACTTTTTTTGTGCCGGTCAATCCCACTTCGTCCGATCGCAGATAATCCACGAGCAAGAGCGTCGGATCGGGATCGGGAATGACCACTTCGCTACCGTTCAGAAAAAAGCGTAGATCACGATGAATGCCGGAAGGGTTGATGGCAGTCGCTTGGGAAGGTTGCATGGCAGGAGGAGGTTGGGATGAGGTTGCCATTGTGCGCGGGCAAGGCTGGCGCGTCTCCAGGTGCGACGTCGGAAGCTTCCTTTGTTGAAAGGAGCAGACGCGGCCGGACGGGTTGCGTGGCAGTACCCATGCGTTGGTTGCGGATTGCTGGTGAGCAGACCCTAGCGAGCGCGTTGCGTGAGTGTCAAGCGTGCGCAGAGCACGCGGAGCACGCGCTGCGCAGCTGCGCCAGGGGAGCGCGCCCGCCCCGGGCGCACTTCGAGGCACCCTCGCCTCGAAGCCAGGCGATTGTGAAGCCAACGATCTTCAATGGAAGCGTCCGCAGGCGAGATACAGAAAACCTTGTCGAAAACCTAAAAGATTCTCGATCGACAAAGTTTGGGACGAAGTTTTCGACAAAGGAGTGATCACAAACGCAACGAATG
>JBFMDG010000485.1:0-5952 GCA_040754135.1 Verrucomicrobiota bacterium | reverse complement strand
AGGAAAAACAATTTTGCAGCAGCTTGAGAAACCAAGTCGACCAATCGCGGCTCAGCGATCCGGTTAACAGCAACCCAGCGCTCGATCGCTTTTGCGGACAATCCAAAAAGTTCTTCAGTCTCCCACTTGAAACTGTTGACCACTTGGAGGATGCGCCGCTGCGCGTCAATTCGGTTGATGAACTCGTTCATACTTTTGAGCTTCTTCTACCAAACCAATCATCCATTTTTCTATCACAGGCAACGACCGTACGGCAAAGGCTGTCTCCGCATCTCCTGGCGGCACGCCATTACCGCGAGTCGATAGCACACGGCACCTGTGCAACACGGCGTAGAGCTCGTCGGAAATCGGAGCATTCCTTACTCCGAGATCGAATGCCGCCCTGCGAGAAAAATTCGGTTTAGAGCCCATGCCTAACGAAAAGCAGGTGGCGATGTTTCTAATGCTGAGAAACACAATCGAGAGTTCGAAGACACCGCTGCCTTTGCTGTTAACCAAAGACTGCCTCGCTTGCTGAAAAAGTAAGAGAAATTTTCGGCAATCATGAACACAATTGCGGTAGCGGTTCGGATTGCCCAAAGACCTAATGAAATCGGTCTCATCACCGGAAAAGAGCATTCTGGACTCCCGCGCCAAATGCCACGCGAACGGATTGCCTTCAGCCCACAATTCTTTGATGCGCTCGTACGAGTAGATCGAAAATGCGTTCGCGTTGAATCGCGAGTCCTGCCCTTCGACAATTGCCAGCAGGTCGATATCGGAATCCGTGTCAAGATCTCCGCGGCAGATCGATCCGAAGGCGTAGATGTGCATGCCGGAACTATCGACGGTTCATCCGTTTGATGACGATAGACATGAACAATCCAAAGGCGATGAGCCGGACCGCGACTATCAATGCCAAATACAAGCCGGGATAGCCCGACGGCGTCAGCGTTCCGAGAAAAATTTGAGGGGCGCGCAATAAACCGAGCCAGTAGCTGCTTAGCTTCGACGGATCCATAAAACGCGTCGCATCTACGAGGGCAATCGCGGCCAAGATCAATGCGACACTTCTGAGCAGCTTGAGCGGGCTTTCGCCGTTGCCCCACACCCAATCCAGCACCTTGAAGCCGACCCATTCAAAGAGCATTTTGATTCGCGTCCAACCTTTGTACTTCTTTCGATAATACGATTCGTTGGCGTTCCATGCCTTTTTCAAATGAATCTCAGTCGCTGCCAGTTCGACCTCAATCGCCCGATTCGCTGCCTGAGCGTCTCCGAGTTGCTGGAAATTCATTCGCAACGTACGAGCGAATCTCATCTTTAGGTTTTCAGGTCCGGGGCAAGACGTGTTTAACAGATCGCTGTCTACGATGGTCTTTTCAAAGAGCGCGTAATCAAATTTGCACCCGTCGAAGCTCGAACCGTACAGGCTTGTGCCAACGAATCGACAACCCGTGAAATCACACGAATCGAACACGCATCCGCGCAGATAGCACGTCTCGAAAATCGAGTACCGAAAGTCCACTTTGGTGAAACGCTTTTCCTTAGCCACCAAGCGAACAAACAAATGATTAACGAAGGCCTGCTTTTCTAGGTCAGCTTCGATCTTCTGGTCTTCTATTCGGATGCGGTTATTTGGCGTAAGCATAAGTGGGCGATTCTCCACCGAAATCACACCTTCGCGTAAACTTCCGCGCCTTTTTCCACAAACTCCTTCGACTTCGCTTCCATGCCGCGTTTGAGCGCTTCCTCTTCGCTCACGCCTTGTTCGGCGGCGTATTTGCGGACGTCTTCGGTGATCTTCATCGAGCATCCACCTCCGCTGAGGCTTCCGCCTTCGCGCAGGCTACGGCGGACGAGTCGGCAGACAGGGAAGTGCGGGACGTTCATGTCTTGGCGTAGATTTCCGCGCCTTTCTCAACAAATTCGCGAGCTTTTTGTTCCATGCCAGCCCGGATCGCTTGGTCTTCCGCCATCCCCTGTTCGGCGGCAAACTTCCTCACATCCTCAGTTATCTTCATGGAACAGAAGTGCGGGCCGCACATGGAGCAAAAGTGCGCGGTCTTTGCGCCTTCTTGCGGCAGCGTTTCGTCGTGGAATTCGCGCGCGGTGACGGGGTCGAGGCTGAGGTTGAATTGATCTTCCCAGCGGAATTCAAAGCGCGCCTTGCTCAACGCGTTGTCGCGGTATTGCGCTCCGGGATGGCCTTTGGCGAGGTCGGCGGCATGCGCGGCGATCTTGTAAGCGATGACGCCGTCTTTCACGTCTTTCTTGTTCGGCAGGCCGAGATGTTCCTTGGGCGTGACGTAGCAGAGCATCGCGCAGCCATACCAACCGATCATCGCCGCGCCGATGCCGCTGGTGATGTGGTCGTAACCGGGCGCGATGTCGGTGGTGAGCGGTCCGAGCGTGTAGAACGGCGCTTCGCTGCACCAATCGAGTTGCTTGGCCATGTTTTCCTCGATCATGTGCATGGGCACGTGACCCGGGCCTTCGTTCATGACTTGCACGCCTTTGGCCCACGCGCGCTTGGTGAGTTCGCCCTGCACTTCGAGTTCGCCGAATTGCGCCTGGTCGTTGGCGTCGGCAATCGAGCCGGGTCGCAGGCCGTCGCCGATGCTGAACGAAACGTCGTAGGCGGCCATGATGTCGCAGATGTCATCCCAGTGGGTGTAGAGGAAATTTTCTTTGTGATGCGCGAGGCACCATTTGGCCATGATGGATCCGCCGCGCGACACGATGCCGGTCATGCGGTTCGCGGTGAGTGGGATGAAGCGCAGCAACACGCCGGCGTGAATGGTGAAGTAATCTACGCCTTGCTCGGCCTGTTCGATGAGGGTGTCGCGGAAAATTTCCCAGGTGAGGTCCTCGGCTTTGCCGCCGACTTTTTCGAGCGCCTGATAAATCGGCACGGTGCCGATGGGCACGGGGGAGTTGCGGAGAATCCATTCACGCGTGGCGTGGATGTTCTTGCCGGTGGAGAGGTCCATGACGGTATCCGCGCCCCACTTGGTGGCCCAGCGCATCTTCTCGACTTCCTCCTCGATGCTCGACGCGACGGCGCTGTTGCCGATGTTGGCGTTGATTTTCACGAGGAAGTTGCGTCCGATGATCATCGGCTCGGATTCGGGATGGTTAATGTTCGCGGGAATGATGGCACGGCCGGCGGCCACTTCGGCGCGCACGAATTCGGGTGTGATCTCCTTCGGGATGCGTTGGGGAAAGCGGCGGAAGACGGAGGGGGAGTATTCAGTGTTCAGTGAATCAGTATTCAGTGAAAGCTGGGCGCTGCCGGCGTGCTGTTTGTAGAGGTCGTTGCGAACCGTGTCGTTTCGAAGGTCTGAACACTGATTACTGATTACTGAATTCTGCCGCTGATTCTCGCGGATGGCGATGAACTCCATCTCGGGCGTGATGATGCCGGCGCGAGCGTATTGTAATTGTGTAACGACTTTGCCGGGCCGGGCGCGAAGTGGCTTGCGTCTGGGCGCGGTTAGTCCTTCCAATCGATAAGCGGTTTCATCCTGACGCTTCGCCCGCGCGAGCCCGCGATGCTTTTCAGATAGGTAACCGTCGTCAATCGGCTGCACGGGACGGCCTTCGTATTCCTCGACATCTCCGCGCGCGAGAATCCATTTGCGTCGCAACGGTGGCAATCCTTGCTCGACAGAGCCTTTGAATTCGGGATCACCCCACGGGCCGCTCGTGTCGTAGATCTGAATCGGTTCATTCGCTTCGACATGGCCGTCGGAGCGCCGGGTTGGCGAGAGCGCAACCTGGCGCATGGGCACGCGCAGGTCTTTGTGGATCACGCCCGCGATGTAAATTTTTTTGCTGGCAGGCCATTGTTCGCGGCTGTGCGCAATCTCCAGAGTTCCTTTTTCAGCATCCAGGTCGTGTTGCCCGTTGGTGTGTTGCTCGCCCGCGACATTGTTGCTGCCGTTGCTGCGGTGGGTGGAGGTGTCGAAGGCATTCTTGTTTGCGATCATAGGGCAGGGGAGGGTTGCTAAGTTGAAAGGTTACAAAGCAAAAGCGTTGCAGGTTCCAAGGTCTCAGTGGCGCAGGTGCAGTGGTTGAAAGTTGCGACGATTGAGCGGCGTTGGGTTCGACGCCTGGAATGAATTCGAGTTTGTTGGCGCATTGTGTTCACAGGAACGTGGAGGAAGGGATTTTGAAGCTCCCTTCGCCAGCATTACCTGGAGCAGGTTCAATGGGTCGGCGCCGCTCCCGCGTCGCCCTCTCAGCCTTCGGACCGAAAATCTTTTCGGTCCTGGTTGGCTCCCCAGCAACGCGAACAAGAGGATTACCGGCAGAGAGCGTCAAGCCCCCGTCGTGGCCCACGCGGCCGGCGTCGGAGCTCGTCGGAGCTCGAGGGGCTTGCGGAGTTCAACGAATCTCGAAAGGCAACCTGACGAAAGCATTGGTAATCCGCTTTTGAACACCGTCGAAAAGGTCCACTTCGAAAGGCTTTCCGATGTTATTGCCCGCGAGATCCTCGATCGTAGTTTGGATAACGACATCGAATTTTCCCGATGGCCAAGGCGCGTCGGGAGTGAGGGACCAGCGGTTTTCGGTGCCGAGCGTCACCGCATGACCCTTAACAAAGTCGCCGTTGGATTTGGCGACGCGAATCAAGCGTTGGGCCAGGGCATGATCGAGCGGTTCAGGAAATTGAATTTCGAGGGGATCTTTGGTCGTAGCTTTGGGCGAGGTGATTTGCCATTGGGCAGGATCAGGCGGGTCGCGGTCGGGCGGGCCGACGCGAAAATGCTTTTCAAAATGTTGGCGTAGCGGATTGCCCATGCCATCTCGCCATGAGGCCTCAATCCGGAGCGTGCAGCGTTTTCCTTCTTCGAGTGCCGGGCCGACTTCTTCGAGGGGTCGCACGCCTCGTTTAATGCGGCCGGGATCGATGAACAGCGTCAGACGAGTCAAAGTGGGATCCCAGAGTTCCTCGTCGATTTCCAGAAACGGCAGTTCAATCGCTTTGCCGGCATCATCGAGCAGGCGGATGTGCTCGTAAATGTGACCTCGACTCATCGGTGCGGAAAAGTAAACATAGAATTTGAGGAGATTCTCCGGGAGAACATCTGCCGTTGGATAAATCTGGCGCACCACCGTGGTGGGAACTGAGGATCGTTTTGGCAACTGAAATACTGAAGTGATTGCGTTGGCCGGAACGCTTCCACCTGGCAGATGACGCGGCTGGAGTACCGCACGGTAATTCACGCCGTGCTGAAGTGGGAATAGCGGTTCAAAATGCAATCGTTTCGAGTCAATCCGGTAGTGTCCCGCCATCGGCGGCAGGCTGAGATCGGCAAGCACGCTTCCTTGTTCCGCATACACCGACAGGAGCTTTTGCCAATCGGCGGTTGTCCAGGGAACGGTTTTCAATTGATTCAGGATTGTTGGGCTCAATCCTTGGACCTCGAGGATCAATCCGTTCGTCTGTTTTGGATTGGCAACCCAATGAAGTGAAAACCCAGGCGCAGACTCCGGCAACTTTGCCGAAGTCTGCGCGGTTGCAATCTGAGTTGCGACGGCGATTGTTGCCAGGATTGCCGCAATGGATCTGGGAACAATCACCGAATCGCGCCGGCGCCGGCCTATCACGGCAGCGGCAGCGCTTCGAGATTCAGCGATCCGCCATCGCCACGACGCACAACGAGCGCATGCTGGCCATCGAGGCGGTCGAGTTGATCCACGCCGGTCCAGCTTTCGATGGTCTCGTATTCGAGCCCTTTCTTTCCACCGCCCGACACGGGAGACACGATGCTTTCCGCCTGCTCGATGGCATCGGTGCTGATTTTCATGATGCCGCGGCTGCTATTGGCGAGGAGCAAGAAATCTTTCCCGCCCTTTTGATAAACGATCATATCGAGGGGCCGATTGCGGTTGCCAAGTTCCGCGATCGTTTTGCCTTTGATCTTCGCGCCTGGGCTCAATTCTTTGATGGGAAACTGCACGAGC